>JBDHDY010000415.1:0-3421 GCA_039591275.1 Gemmatimonadota bacterium
CCCGGGAACTGAAAGCCTCGGGGCATCACCCCCACGATCGTGTACGGGACGCCGTTCAGCATGACGTCCTGTCCGAGTATCGTCTCCTCGCCTCCGAAGCGCCGCTGCCACAGGCCATGGCTCAGCACCACTCTACCTGGAACACCGATTGCGTCGTCCTCGGGAAGAAGGGGACGACCGAGCAAAGGGGGGACGGCGAGGGTAGCGAACACGCCGGAGGTGACGGCCGTTCCAAAGATTCGTGCCGGCTGATCGCCACCGGTCAGGGTAAATCCGGAAGGGGCGTAGGCGCCGGCGTGCTCGAAGACTGGGCTCAGTTCGCTCCAATCCCAAAACGTTGGCACGGGTACAGCGTACAGGTTGGCGATGCCCGCGATAGGACCTAAGCTAGACGGCACCGTCGAGTCGGCGCGAAATACGCCAACCAACCGGTCCGGCTCGGGGTATGGCAACGGTTTGAGCAGTACCCCGTACACCAAGCTGAAGATGGTCGTATTGGCGCCGATCCCGAGCCCCAAGGTTGCCACTGCAGCAACGGTGAACCCCGGTTTCTTGAGCAACAGCCGGACTGCAATCCTGGTGTCATAGAGCAACCGACCCAAAATGCCACGGAGCCCCACTGACGGGTTCACGGTAACGCGTCTCTCACGCGGGGTCTTACGCATGAAGCGCGCGATGATCGGCAAGATGTACAGCCAGTACCAGAGCCCTGCGGGGACCGGGGAGTTCGATCGCACGTAATCCAGATATTCCTCCCGCGCGTCTCCCACAATGCTCTGCCCGGCGACGCCGAGTGGCACAAACTTCTTGAGCAGCCACTCTGCCAACCTGGGTGGAATTCGCTTGGTGTATCTCATGAGCTGGGCTTCCCCAAAACGCCCTCCAATCCCTGCCACAGCTGGAACAGGGCGTCGCGCGAAGCCTGGAGAGCGGTGATCCCCTCATGGGTTACGCTGAATCGTCGCCGGGGATGACCCCCTCGGTCGGGGGTGGCCTGTTCGACTTCCCACTCCACCAATCCCTTTTCTTCCAAACGCTCTAGGGTCTTGTATAACGCCCCACGTGACACCCGCCGCCCGGCGCGCCGGTCCAACTCACGCAAAACTGAGAGGGCGAACCCGTCGTCACCCAGTTGCAGGATCGACAGCAAGACCATCTGCTCGAATTCACCGGGAAAGGCTGTTTTCATTGCATGCCCCCGTTGTCGGCAATGTCTACATCGATGCAGGAAATGTAGACATCGGGTCGGCTGAGCGCAAGGGAGGACCTTCGGGAGCATAGGGCAGGTCCTATCACACCGTGTCACCCCAACCTACGTAGACGAGGTCGGTAAAGTGCCGTACCTTTTCACAAGGCAGCGCCAGCCCCTTCAACAAGGCGCCTGTCCTGTTGCGCCATTCCGGATAGGTCGTATCGTATCTGCCGGTGGCCGCTTGTCTGCCGCAGGCTACTGGCCGGCGGTGCCCGGTGGCGTGAGATGACGGAAGGATTACATCGACAACCGTTCAGGTGAAAGGGAAGCCCGTGAGGCTATTGCTGATCAATCCCAGATTTCCCGAAAGCTTCTGGAGCTTTCGGTGGGCCGTTGAGTCGATTCTGACGGAGAAGCGGACGGTCAATCCGCCGTTGGGGTTAGCCACGCTTGCAGCATTGTGCCCGCGGGATTGGGAAGTCGAGATCGTCGATGAGAACATCGAGTCGATTCCGTTGGATCCGCAGGCCGACATTATCGGCATCTGTGGAATGGGAGTACAGTTTGCGCGACAGCGAGAGCTACTGACATTTTACAGACGCAAAGGCTACTTCGTGGTCGCCGGGGGCAGCTACGCGTCGTTATGCCCCGAATTGTATGACTCAGTGGCTGACACGGTCGTCGCCGGTGAAGCCGAGTACATCTGGCCCCAGTTCTGCCATGACTTCGAATCTGCGGCGCCGAAACAGCTGTACCAGGAAACCGGGGAGGTTTCGCTCGCCGACTCCCCCGTTCCGCGTCTCGATCTACTAGACCTGCGCAAGTACCAGTCGGTGAGCTTGCAGTTCTCCCGAGGGTGTCCGTTCCGCTGCGAGTTTTGTGACATCATCGTGATGTTCGGACGCAAGCCGCGCACGAAGACGCTTGCACAGGTTGGCGCGGAATTGGATCTGCTCCGGGAGCGGCACATTCACCGAGCGTTCTTCGTCGACGACAACTTGATCGGGAACAAGCGCGTCGCCAAGGATCTCTTGCGGTTTCTCAGTGATTACCAGCAACGTCACAACTACCGCTTTCGGTTCGGGACAGAGGCATCGCTGAACCTGGCGCAGGATGATGAGCTGCTGATGCTGTTTCGCGAGGCCAACTTCGAATGGGTGTTCATTGGGATCGAATCGCCGGATGAGGAGAGCCTCAAGGAGACCAAGAAGTTCCAGAACATGCGTCAAGATATTCTGTCTTCTGTGCGTCACGTCTACGCAAATGGCATAGACGTATTTGCCGGGATGATCATCGGCTTCGACAACGATACGATAGAGACATTCGAGAAGCAGTACCGCTTCGTCATGGATGCGGGTATTCAGGCGGCCATGATCGGCCTGCTGGCCGCGTTGCCAAAAACACCGCTGTATGAGCGGCTGGAGAGAGAAGGAAGACTCATCGCCGGCGCGAACAACGCGGATAACACAAAGCTCGGCACGAACATCATCCCCAAGGGCATGAACTATCAGGAAATGGTCTCGGGATATCGTACGCTGCATCATCGATTGTTGGAAGATCGCAGCATTGCGGACCGGATCAGAAACAAGCTCCGCTACCTGTCGCGACCAGGATATAAGGGAGAAGGGACGCTGCGACGAGACGTCAAGATGTTAGCCAGACTGCTCACTCGCGGTGTGTGGCCTGGGGGTCTATCTCGCATCTACCACTTCTGTCGATCCATTGTCGGGGCGAAGATCAAATCAATCCCCATGGTTGTGCAGGAGTGGGTGATCGCGCTGGCGATGCGGGACTATGTCGACCGTCACTTTGCCGTGGCGTCGGAGAAGGAACGTGCGTGGGCCCGGAGCCGCGTGCAGAAGATTGAAAAGGCCCTGCAGCAATACCTCCGTCAGGGAGCGCTGGAGATATCACTCAGCGAGATGAAGAACGCAGCCGGGCATCTTTCCATTAGTATGAAAGGGTGGCTCGACCGGGGTTTCTTCACTCGTGCCTCCCGTCAGCTGGAAAAGGTGCTGGAGAGTACGAGATCCTCCATTACTCTGAGAATCGAGGATCTTCACGAGACACAGCTGCGGCACCTCCACCGACTATTGAATCGACTCTCACAGTACGGTGATAGAATCAACATCACTGTGCGTGAGGAGCTGAGACATCTCATCGAGATCGACTCGTCCGTGTTCAACTTGGTATTCGAGAGCTGAGCGAGCGGTAGACCGTCGGTCGGTT
>JBDHDY010000416.1:0-3417 GCA_039591275.1 Gemmatimonadota bacterium
CCGGTGGGTCATCGCTTGTCCAGCGTCGGTTGAAGGCCTTCCCACATGCTGAGCAGGCTGCTCCGGGTTTCAGCAAGGCGGTCGATGCCGTCGGGCTCAACCCGGAAATACCGCTTCGCCCGGCCTCCCGGCACGGGGTCGGGCTCGGCCAGCCACGAGGAAACGAGGCCCTTTTGCCTAAGGCGCCTCAGGGCGATGTACACGGCCGCGCGAGAAACACCGCGTCCGGTCCGGCCCTCTATCTCCTCGATGATGGGGACCCCGTAGGCCTTCTCTTCTAGTCGGAGGACGGCTAGAAGAACCAGCTGCTCGACTTCGCCGAGGGTTTCGCGTGACATGGCTGCTTTCCAGATAGTTAGCAATATTTAGTTACTTGAATTGACTATATATATGCGACGCCCTCCCCGCAAGGGGCTACTTGGCCGGCAGCCTCATGCCCGGACCAGATGGTCTGCTCCAGACCCCTAGCACGCGGATACCGCTGCCAGGAGTGGGCGGTGGCTGGCCCGGCTGGATGCACGGTAGGAATGACTGGGACTGGCTGGTGGCCGGATGTGAAAAGACCGCCCTCAATCCAGTTTCAGGACCAGGGCGGTGTTCGGCTCAGGCGAGCAACCGAAGGAGGAATACCCGCTACGGTAAGCGCTGAAGGTCGCCTGTGCGACCCTCACGGCACCACAACATGACTGTCAGCCCACGTTCAGATCGTGGACTCCGCACAGTGGACGTGCTACGCACCCGCCTGGGTCAATCCGCGGCTACGGAACTCCTCGGTGTTCGGATCGCCGTGGGCGCTCGCTATCGTCGTACTGCAATTCGAGCACTGTTCCGGCCGGCCCCACGAGTGCAGCGCGAACATGATGAGCTTCCAGCTGGGATCATCCGAATCGGGAGATGCCTTGCTTCCGTTCTCTCCGTTTGCACACGCCGGGCAGAGAACCTTGTCGGATGTGAAGTAGACCACAGGATGACTTCCATTAGCTGAATTCTCTGGAGACAGCTCAGAGGGAAGCGTACCCCCGTGCTTTTTCTTGAGTTGGGCTAAGGTAGCGATGGTTCCTCCCTGAGAGGTACGGGAACCTCTCGTGCGCAAGTGGAAACTCCTGCAACTGTTCTACGCAAGCAATGCTCGTTACCTGTGACGTCGCTCACCTTGCCTGCACCGTCTAGCGGTTACTGCAGCAATTCGTTTACACGACGTGGAAGCCAACGACGATGACAACGTGGCTTCGTTGTGCAACGGTATCGTTTCTCGATGCGCATTGCCGTGATGATGCGCACTCTTTAGGTGTACGATGTTTGAACGCTTTGCAGATTGTGATGAAGAATGCGTACCGAGGGAAAGACGTGCAGTATGTAGTGTGATCCACGCTACGGTCACGAACGGGAACCCGGGGAATCGGCGGGGGTCGCCACTGTAGAACTCTACCGGAAAAGGTGGGGTCCGGTAAGCCGGCATGTGCCAAGCTCGATTGCAAAGCCTGACGTGTTTCGCCGCCCCTACACCCCCGCCGTACTACTCCCCGCTCCGCGCGCTTTCGCGCCGGATCGCGACGGCCCAGGAAACGCCCAGGGGAGAGATCGAGCCGCCGCACTGGGTTTCACCGCATAACGCGGCCATAGTCCGTGACTCCCGTCACGCGGTGATCCCGCTTCGCTAGCATTACGATACACGGCCGCGATCATGCGTCGATCAATCGCGGCTTGCCGAAAGTCAACCCGGTAATGTGCAAGAAGTTGCAGATGGTTCCGCCCCCCCCCCACACCACCCACGGCAGGAGGGACAGATGGGGCAGGAGGGGCAGGAGGGGCAGTAAGTACGGACGGGCCTGGGGATCACTCAGGGCTTCTCGACCCGGGCATAGAATCCTCCGGTGGCGTACTGCCCGCCACGGACCCGGACAACGACCTGGTTCTCTCCTCGCACGAGTGGCAGTGGGATCCTCCGACCCTCGTGCGCCGGATTGCTCCAAAAATCAAACCAGGCCAGCCCCTGGCGGGGAACGAACCACCAGAAGCGACCGTTGACCCACACCGCGAGGTCATCCACGGTGCTCAAGTGCAGCGTGGCGGTGACACTCTGCTCGGCTTCCAGTACCGTGCGATAGTAGGCAACCGTGCGATCACCAGCCCAATCCGTCACCGCGCCCGTGATTACAGCACCCCGACCGTCAGTGGCAAAGGGCCGCCAGCGGGACAACGCCCTTCCGGGATACCGCGCGATGTCATCGTCATACTTGCTGAGCGGACCGATCACCTCCCACCTTGTGATCAGCGATTCGGGTTGATAGGCGATCTCCGGCAGCGACGGTCCCCGGTAGTCGAACCGCTCGATGGAGGAGACCCTGATGTTGTCGATCCAGACCGGGAAGCCACAGCACCTCGGCTGAAAGCCCACCAATCCCCCCGTCAGCTCGAACAACGCAAACGTTACCTGCGGGCGCGACATGTCTCCGACGTAGAAGTGCGCTTCACGGCCGACCACCTCCAGCTTGAACCGCTGCCACTCGCCGATGTGGATGGCCGCTTCGCCCGTCAACGGAGTCCGGTATTCCTCGTACAAAGTGCGCCCGACGTTTCCATCACGGTGAGGATTCATCCGGAGGTAGCTTCCATTACCCTTGATGTAGATGTTCCCGAAGTCCACACGATCGTCTCGCCGGGTGAAATTGTAGACGACACCCAGGTAGTTGTGATCGTCGTGGGGAAAGAGCACCTCTCCTGCAACGCGCACAGCCCCCCACTCGTCGGAGCCTCTGATGAGTGCATACACGTCGCCGTGGGGCTCGAGCACCAGCACACGGCCATGCTCCGGGTCACCTGACTCGCGGATGTTGATGGCCTGAGCGCCCATCAGCTCCCAGCGAGACAGGTCGCCTTCAAATTCCTCAGTAAACCGAAGCTGTGCGGCCAGACGCGTCGGGACGGTCACGAATAACGCGAACAGCGCGCAACCAGCAAAGACCACGGCGCGCACGGTCATGGGCTCCTCTTATCGTTCTGGGTCACGGGGCGTTACGCGGCGTAGCCGGTGGTACGCCGGTCTGGTAAGAGTGTTCCCGCTCACCACCGTCCCCCGCTCCACCCTACGGCAGCTCCACCACCACCCCACTCCCCCGCCGCCCCCACGGCAGCCCCCTGCCACCCAGCCCACGCCACGGCAGAAACGGCAGCAAGTGGTTGGGGGCTGCCGTGGTCGGCGGCAGGCGACGGTGGGGCTCAGCTGCTTCCCTTGTGAATCCCGGTCCAGCGGAGAATATCCTCCATCAGACACCACTTGGTGACCGAGGATTGCAGCAGATTCGCTCCCACAAAGGCAGTGAAAAGGAACCAGTACGGGCTCACCCACCACCCGAGGGCTAGACTAGCGAGCACGAAAGTTCCGGCGATCATGCGAATTTTCTGTTCCATCGTCAT
>JBDHDY010000417.1:0-3412 GCA_039591275.1 Gemmatimonadota bacterium
CGCCTGGACACCCTTCTCACGGTCGATCCCGCTCGCTGGTGCTTCATCAGGCTTAACCGGCTAATCTCCGCACGTAGTAGCCGGTGGCTTATGCGAGGAGGGCCGGCAGTTTCCTCTGTGACCTCCGCAGGACTTCAACAAGGCGCTGGAGCTTCTTCCGTTGGGCGGGGTCTGGGTGATTGAAGCGAATCGCCTGGACCTGGGCAGCCAGGTCACTGAAGGCGCAATCCAGGTCGTCGAGAGCGTTGGGCGCGTCGTCTGAGGACTTGCGGTCGATGATCTCTGCGAGGTTTGGGTAGCGTTTACGGGCCTCCCGAACTGCGTGCAGGTAGGACTGTCGTAGGTCGTCCTGATTGACCTCGACGTAGCGCAGCGTCATGTCGGGGGTTCGGTGGCCGAGGAGCTTCATGACTCCCGGTAAACTGACTCCAAAGCGAAGGAGCTCAGTACTATAGGTATGCCGGAGGCGGTGAGGGTGGATGTGATCCGAGATGCCGAGGTCGCGAACGAGCCGATTGAGTCGTTGATGGAGACTGCCCAGTCCAAGGCGAGTGCCGTCCGACCGACAGATGAGGAGTTTGACAGATTTACCGGTCTCGGGGTCGATGGTGGAGGGTCGGCGACCCCATTTCTTGCGAATAAGCTCGACGAGCTGTGCAGTCTGGTTGTCCACCGGGATGACCCTTTCGTTGTGGAGCTTTCCCAGGGGGACGCGGATGGAATAGTGTTGCCCGGGTTCCCGGATCAGGCAGTGACGCTCCAGGGCCGTCACCTCCCCCGTTCGCATGCCGGTCCATCGAGCCAGAAGGAGTGCTTTGGCCCGGATATCCTCTTGCGCCTCGAGAGCCTGCTGGAGAAGTGCATCGGTTTGAGGGGAGATGGGCTTGGGGAGGTGACGATCGCACGGGGGGAGATCTGTAGCTCGCAGGAGATCTTCAATAGCCGTTTGGGCCCACCCCCACTCGGAGATGTCCTGCAGGAAGCGCCGACAGCGAGTGATGCGAAGACGTCGGGTGGAGTTTCTGAGAGGCGATGGACGGGTGGCGAGGTAACGGAGCCAATCTTCCATGGTTGAGCGTTTGAGCTGACCGACGGTTTTGACTCGAGGATGGTTCTTGCTCAGGAATCGAAGCCATGGCGTCAGGGTCTCGCGGTATCCTCGAACCGTTTTAGGGCGCGATGTGTGTGCACGGATATCGATGTAGCGCTGGACAGCGTCTGAGAGACTGAGGCTATTCATCTGAGTGTTGTCGATCGCGACGGTGCAAGGCAGCTAAGAACTCGTCACGGATGTCCTCGGCAGAGAGGTTGATGTATCGAAGAGTCATCTCGATGTGGGAGTGTCCCATGAGGCGCATCAGAGCAGGCACGGATATCCCGGAGCGGACCATGTCCGCGGCAAAGGTGTGACGAAAGCGATGAGGATTCGCGCGACCCACGCTTGATCGTTTTCGATGATGGCGAAAGACGGAGCGCAGACCGGAGGGACTCATCGAACGTCCGCGCAGAGGGCCTTTGAGGGCCACGAAGAGGACATCGTGGGTTGTGTTGTGGGGTCGTTCGTGGCGCAGGTAGCGAGAGAGGCTTGAGCGGACCTCGGGAGCCAAGGGAAGGATCCGATCTTTGTTTCCCTTGCCGCGGACTCGAATCTGGTCCTGCTCGAGGTGGATGTCACGCAGCGTGAGGCGGAGGACCTCACCTGAACGTAGGCCGCAGAACAACATGAGGGAAGCGATCGTTAAGTCTCTCCATGTCTTGAGACTAGCGAAGAAACGGGCGAGTTCTTTGCGATCGAGCGGCTCGACGAGGCGGCGAGGCACCTTGACGTGAAGAAGAGGGCGGCGCTTGCGAAAGCGCTGGGGATAGGCGAGCCCACGTGGACGGCGGAAGGGAGAGGCGGGCTCGTCACTGACGCCACGAGCACGTGGCAAGGTGTGCCCGGAGTGGAATTCATACAAGCGCCTCAAGACCAGCAGCCACAAGTTGATGGATCGTGGAGCGGGAGGGCGAGCCCTCTTCTCGTGGAGGTAGCGGATGAATTCCAACAGATGAGCTTGGGTGAGCTGGTCTAGTGTTAGGTCTTGACTTCGCATCCAGAACCAGGCGGTCTTCAGAGCGAAGGCGTAAGTCCGAAGAGTCGCGTGAGAGAGGCCTCGAAGCGCGGTGGCATCGAGGAAGGCGCCTACCGGTCCAATCTCAGTCCCTTCGCCGTCGAGGAGTCGGTAAGGCGAAGGATCTTTTCCATCGCTGCTAAGGATGACCAGGAGGTCGCGGGAATCTGGGCGGGTGCGACGGTTCATAGCAACTCCCTCAAGATCTCCCGGATTGGCCGCAGCTCGGGTTGCGAGGACCGTCTTGGCGAAGAAGCTATCGCAGGGGGCGAGGGGATCTCTTGTCCTGGAGACGCAGAGTACGGAAGGTCCAATACTTGATAGAGAGGAGCTCGATAGAGGATGAGATCACTTTGGATGAGTCCGTGACGAGCGTGTTGGATAGATTCGGGGCTGAGTTTGAGGATAGTGCTGATGCGAGGGTCGCTGTAGTAGGAGAGTCCGTGTTTGTCGGCAACCGAGCAAAGGAACCAGTAGAGCAGAATCTCAGTTGATGAGAGCGGGTGGGAGAATCCGTGGCGCAGGAATCGTCGATCGATCCAGCTGAAGCCCTCCTCGGGGATGGTACGGAGACGATTGACGTCCAAGGGGTGCTTTCGAATACTGCCCATTTTGATCACCTCCGGATCACGGATTCGTTGTTCTTGACCGCTGGCCGCGGCGCTGGGTAGAGTGGAACGATGGGGCTTGACTAACCCCACGCCGCCCTCCCTGGCTGATGTAAACCGCTGTAGGTGATCTACGATGGACATCGGCGTCTGGATGTCCCCTGGTGTACTTGCGCATAAGCTTGAAGCACGGGCGGAGCGGAATACGTTGGCAAACTGGAACACGAAGTCAGTCCCGAGGGGACTTGGGCAGTCCGCCGAGGAGGATCGACTTTTCGTTGCGACTCGAGGGGCGTGGAGGGGTTACTTTGTCTTGTCGAAGGAAGCCCTATACACGCCGGAGGATGCCGCGGCGCCGTTCACACTGCTCTTCGACACCACAACCTGGATGCCGATCGACCCGGTGCCGGTTAGTAGGTTCCGAGGGCTTCGCGTGCTCAAACGCGGCCAGACGGAGCTTCCGAAGGATACTTCGTGGAATGACACAGAGCGCTCTTCAAAAGAGCACCTGAAGTAGAAACAGAGGTAGTAACTCGCATTGGCCGGTTAAGTCAGGCAAGTGTTGCGAATTGCCCCTGAATCGAGGACAACTCATGAACATCGCTGGTGTTTTCTCGATCACTGCAGATCGGCACATGTTTCATGAGTACTCGTGCAGTCAAAGACCGCTCCTGCCCGAACCGCGATTGCGCG
>JBDHDY010000418.1:0-6269 GCA_039591275.1 Gemmatimonadota bacterium
CATGTACACCTGTGTTCTGAGTCAGGAAGGTAAGGTACTTTTGCACCGAAATCTGCGGACCGATCCCGAGCTGTTTCTCCGTACCATCGCACCGTTCCGGGAAGACCTCGTTGTTGGTGTGGAATGCATGTGTTGCCGATCACGTAAAAACGTAATTTTTTTGCACAGGAAGCCGATATCGGAGGTGTCACCAAGGCAGAGGAAGCTGCTCCGGTAGGCGGGGGCGTCTCTTGCGGGAAGGGGGAGAATCGCCTTGGTGGGCGGAAGGAAGCGGAAGTTTGGAGCCGAGGAGGTCGGAGAGCTTGCCCCGGAGATACTCCAGGTAGTCTTGGCCGACGCTGGCGAAGCGGAGCTCTTCAAGGACGGGCAGGAAGTAGCGTAAAGAGCGGATGGGCGGAAGCAGCTCGGCGTCGTTGGGTCGAGAGGCTCGACGGGCGGAGCCGAGCATTAGAGCAGCCTGTGCGCGGAAGAGAGGGACTTTTTTGAGTTGTAGCTGATAAGCGAGGAAACAGTCGTCGTGGGAGGCGCGGTTAGGTGTGTGAGGAAGGGCAAGGTAGAGACGGAGCAGGGAGCGGACGTAAGGTGTAGAAGGCAGGAAGGAGCGAGTGCGGCGGCAGCGGGTTCTACTGGAGGCGGCGTTTTCTTCTTTCGGCATTCTCGATTTCACTTTCGCGCACGCGGAAGCTTTTTCCCTCAATGAGAGTGACATCGGCATGGTGGGTGAGCCGGTCGAGCAAGGTGGCGATGCAGGTGGCGTTAGGGAAGACGGTATTCCAGTCCTTGAAGGCGAGATTGGTGGTGAGCACGATGGAGCGCCGGGCTTCGTAGCGGGGGTTGACGACGTGATAGAGCAGGTCGGCGGCATGGTCGTCGTAGGAGAGATAGCCAAGCTCGTCGATACCGAGAAGGCGAGGCCGGATGTATTTGTGGAGTCGTCGACGGCGAAGCTCGGGCGAATCGCAGTCGAGATCATCGAGCAGCTCGGCGGCGGTGCGAACGAGCACCGAGTAGCCCTGGAGAACAGCTTGGTGGGCGATGTTTTTGAGGATGAGGGTCTTGCCGAGGCCATTGGAGCCAAGGATGAGGACGTTGCGACCCTCGGCGATGAACTGAAGACTGAGGGCGGACTCCATCAAACCGCGGTCGATTTTCCTCGGCCAGTTCCAATCGAAGTCGGAGAGGGGTTTGAAGTGACCGATGCGGGAGCGCTTGAGTCGCCGCTCGAGACTACGTCGTGCTTTGTCGTGAGATTCGATGCGAGCTAACTCTTCGAGAAGCTGTCGAGGTGAAAGGCGGGCCTTGGTGGCTCGGGCCAGGAAGTCGTCGAGGTTGTCTGCGGTGAGACGAAGGCCGAGGGCGGCGAGCTGGTCTTCGAGCTCAGGAGTGTTCGTCGTCAGTTTCTGAGAGCTCATCGTAACTCTCCGGGGGATGGGGCTTGACGTAAAGCTCGGCTAGGTCAGGTCGGTGCTCGAACTCGACGCTGGGGAGCGGCTTTTGCTTCGAACGGTTTCGACGTCGGCTGAGCAAGAACGCCACGGAAGACACGCGAGGGGTCTGCCGCTCCAGGGCGGTTTGGACCGCGGCGCGAAGCTCGTGGGAGCCGTAGTCTGAGAGAAGGAGCAAGAGTTTTTGCGAAACGGCTCGAAGCGGTTCGCCTTTGTCGATGGCCTGTTGTAGGAAGCTGTCGACCTCGGGCACGGCGGCTCGCAGCCGCTGGAGAGCGGAAGAGCCTTGGGCCTTTCGCTTCTGTTCGAGTAAAGCGCGGCGGTGGGCAGGATTCTCTATGAGTTGGTGCCGGTGGTAGCTGCGACGATGGGTAACAAGGACCGTGTCTCCGTCAAGGATACGGACGCGGGTATCGGAAGCGGCGAGGGTAAGCTTTTTTCCAACCGCCTGGGGCGGGATGGAGTAGTCGTTGAGGTCGAAACGGACGTAGATGGTCTTGCGTGAGCAAACCGGCTTGAGGAGCTCGATTTCGAAGGGGTGCTGGGGAAGGGGCAAGAGACGGAGCTTCTCGTCTTCGAAGAGCTCGAGCACGCAGCGCGGCTTGTGGTCGGGGTGGGGTCGCTTCAGAGCCTCGTTTCGCCACCGGAGCGCTTTGTGATTGAGGTCGACGAGGTTGGTGAAAGGGCGGGCTTCGAAGAAGCCTTCTCGGATGAAACGGATCGTGCGCTCGACGCGGCCCTTCTCGTTGCCGCGATAGGGATGGCAGAGCTGAGGCTGGAAGTGGTAGTGAGCGCACAGCTCGAGTAGTTTGGGATGGAAGCGAGCCCGCTCGGCGTAGCGCTCAAGGACGACGCTCTTCATGTTGTCGTAAAGGACGTTGCGGGTACAGCCCGCCAGGTCGTGGAAGGCGCGGACGTGAGCGGTGAGGAAGTTCTCGAGGCACTGGTCGAAGAAAAACTCCAGATAAAATGCCCGGGAGTAAGCCAAAGTCAGCACGAAGCAGCTCAGCCGCCTCAGAGCCTGACCGACGGGAACGAGCCCGAAGTGGGCCCAGTCGACCTGAGCTTGCTCGCCGGGAAAAGCTTCGAGACGGACAAAGGCTTCTTGGACGCGGGGTCTCAAGCGCCGGACGAGACGTCTCACCTGAGCGATGCCACCAGTGTAGCCACGCTCTCGGATCATCTCGTGGATTCGAGTGGCCCGGAGGCGAGGGTATGTTTCCAGCGTTTGCTGGATGAACTCGAGATAAGGAGCGGTCTTGGTCTTTCGCTTCGATGGGCGACGGCGCCGCTCAGGGGCGAGCGCCCGACGTACCGTGTCGTAGTGCAAGCCGAGCTCCGTGGCAATCGTGCCCACTTTCCAGTGCTCGGCGTAGTAAAGGCGTCGGATCTCGGCGACCAGTTCCGGGGGAATCATCACCACACTCCCATCTCGATCCACGATGTCTGTCGGCCGCATCGCCAACACCGTGGGACGCTGTCTCGAAAGCCTCCTTGTTCCGCCGTGGCGTCTTCGAACAAGCTCTGGAATCTCACCGCGGGCAGATTGACGGAGAAACCCATCGCGGCGCTACCCTGTGAACATCCATTCCAAAGCATCGTGAACACGTATTCCGGGGATCGTGAACATCGATTCCGGGGAAGGTGAACACGGATTCCAGTCAAAGTGAACGCCCGTTGCGGGCGTGGTGAACGCTCATCGGTAGCGCGTTTTAAGGCAGTCTAGGTCGTTCCGGAAGGAGGACGATCTAGGAATGGCAGCTAAGAGGTTATCGATGAGAAAGATACGCGAGATTCTGAGGATGAAGCAGGAGCTGGGCTTTACCCACCGTTCGATCGCGCAAGCGCTTCATGTGTCGGTGGGGACGGTGAGCGAGTACCTGGCCAAGGCGAAGAAGCGTAGTCTGGGTTGGCCGCTTCCGGAGGAGCTGAGCGACTCGGAGCTGGAGGCGCGACTGTTTCCGCGGCCACCGTCGTCGCGAGAGCGAGTGACGCCGGACTTCGCCCACGTCCACGAAGAGCTGAAGCGTCACCGAGGGCTGACGCTGCTGCAGCTGTGGGTGGAGTACGCCGAGGACAACCCAGGAGCGTACCGCTACAGCCGGTTTTGCGAGCTGTACGGGCGGTGGAAGAAGAAACTGAATCCGACGATGCGTCAACGGCATCGAGCGGGCGAGAAGACGTTCGTGGACTTCTCGGGGAAGAAACCCCATATCGTCGACCCGAAGACGGGAGAGGTCGTGGAAGTGGAGCTGTTCGTCGCGGCGCTGGGAGCGAGCAGTTACACCTACGTAGAAGCCACTCCCAGCCAGTCTCTGGAGTCGTGGGTGAAGGCCCACGAGCGGATGTCGGATTACTTCGGTGGCAGTACCGAGATCTGGACACCGGACAACTTGAGGAGCGGCGTGGTGTGGGCGGACCGTTACGAGCCAGGGATCAACCGGACGTACGAAGAGCTCGCGGCGCATTACGGTGCGGTGGTGATCCCGGCACGAGTGAGGAAGCCGAAAGACAAAGCCAAGGTCGAGTCGGCGGTGCAGGTGGCCCAGCGCTGGATCTTGGCGGTGCTTCGTCATCGCACGTTCTTCAGTATCGCGGAGCTGAACGAAGCCATCTGGGAGCAGTTGGAGAACCTCAATGGGCGGCCGATGCAGAAGCTGGGTGCGAGTCGGCGGGAACTGTACAAAAGGCTGGACCAGCCCGCACTGAAACCGCTACCGCAGGAGCGCTACGAGCTATCGACATGGAAGCGGTGCAGGGTGAACATCGACTACCACGTGGATGTGGACGACAACTTGTACAGCGTTCCCTATCAGCTCATTCACGAGAAAGTCGAGGCACGGATGACGCCCTCGGTGGTGGAGGTTGTGTTCAAGGGACAACGCGTCGCCTCGCATCCCCGAAAGAAAGGAAAGGGTCAGTTCGCGACGAATCCTGAGCACATGCCGCGTTCGCACCGGGAGCACCTGGAGTGGACGCCGTCGCGGTTGATCCACTGGGCCGAGAAGACAGGCCCTGCCACGGGAAGGGTGGTTTCGGAGATTCTGAAACGTCGGCCTCATCCGGAGCAGGGATTTCGCTCCTGCCTGGGAGTGATGCGACTGGGCCGCCGCTTTTGCAACGAACGTCTGGAGGCCGCTTGCGCGCGAGCGGAGGCTTTGAGCTCTTACAGCTATCGCACGGTGAAAAACATTCTCTCGGCTGGCCTCGATGGTGTGGTGCTCGAAGCGGGCGCCGAAGCGAAACCGCGAGACGAGCACGAGAACATCCGAGGAGCGGATTACTACGAAGGAGGAGAGTTCCGATGCTGAGACACGAAACGACGGAAAAGATGAACACCATGAAGTTGTTCGGCATGGTGTCCTCATTCGAAAACCAGTTGAGCTCGAGCGAGTACAAAGAGCTGAGCTTCGAGGAACGTGTGGGATTCATGATCGATGCCGAGTGGACCGACCGCGAACAGCGTAAGCTTTCTCGACGACTGCGGGCGGCGAAACTCCGCTATCCAGCGTGCTTGGAGAACGTGAACTTCCAAGCGCCTCGAGGTTTGAACCGCGAACAGATCTTGAGTCTGGGTAACTGCCGTTTTGTCGCTGAGCACCATAACCTGCTCATCACCGGCGCGACCGGGATCGGCAAGTCTTTTTTGGCCTGCGCTTTCGTGGAGAGAGCCTGTCGTCGGGGCTTCGCCGGCTACTACGTGCGAGCGCCGCGTCTGCTCCACGAGCTCGCGGTGGCTCGCGGGGATGGCTCCTACGCCCGGCTTCTCATGAAACTGGCCAAGCTGGACTTGCTGGCTATCGACGATTGGCTGCTTCACCCGCTGAAGGAATCGGAAAGACGGGATCTGATGGAAGTCATCGAAGACCGTGCCGAGCGAGGCTCCACACTCATCGCGACTCAGATTCCGGTCAAGCAATGGCACGCGGCGATTGGCGATCCAAACCAGGCCGACGCTATCTGTGACCGCATTCTCCACCGCGCACACCGCATCGTTCTCAAAGGAGCTTCTCTGAGAAAGACCAAGGTCGCGCCCAAGCCGTCCGCCGACACCGATGCGTGAGCGAGAGGGGGACCACAGCGTCGATGCGACGAAAAGCGGTGAAACCGCCAAAACCAGGGGACCAGGCGACGCGTCGCCAAAACGGCGCGCGAGAATGCCTCAGGAGGCGTCTTCTCGAGGGGGGCCATACCTCAGGTACCCCCTTTTTCGTTCACTTAGGGGGACCCTATGGAAGTGCGGTTTTGCTCCGGGGCCCCACATCGCCGGGACTCAGCTGCGGCAGGTCGCTGCCTACGGGAGCGGGAAGGTGGCTTCGCTTCTTTCTTTCGCCCGCTCCCTCCGGCACCGACCTGCCGTCCCTTGCCGCACAACACCAAGGTAAGATAGTTTCACTTAGTCGTTCAGTGGAAAGGAGGTCACTCAAACACTTCATCGCTTCGATAAGCGTTCAGCTTCACTGGAATCGCTGTTCAGCTTGCTTTGGAACCAGCGTTCACGATGACTGGAATACGCATCTTAGGTACCCCCCTTTTTGGGGAACTTACGGGTACTCGAGCGGGTTACCGGCTGCTGCCGCCGGGAGCGGAAAGGAGGCTTCGCATCCATTAATCAGGTTTCCGCTCCCTCCGGCAGCAGCCCCCTGAAGAGCTGGAAGTCAAGGAGGACACAACGGGAGATCTAATTCCAACTGTCCAGCGTCAACTATTCTTTCCCTTCAGCGATTCGTTTGCCTTCGAGCAACCCCCCGTCTTTGCGGAGGACAGTTATGACAAGGTCAACCGGATGCCGCCTCAGCAGGGTTTGCGGAGCAGATACACGTC
>JBDHDY010000419.1:0-4243 GCA_039591275.1 Gemmatimonadota bacterium
CGCGGACCGCCACTGTTTTTTGTGCCCCAGGAAACCCGGGCACGGCGCAGTGCGGCACCAACGTGCCGGTCCCCGTGAATGACGCAGTTGGCATTCTGGATGCTGTCACCTCCCACAACATCGACCTCACGGTAATCGGGCCTGAGGCTCCCCTGGCTGATGGGCTGGCGGACGGCCTCGCCGCCGCCGGCCGCAAAGTCTTCGGGCCTACCCGAGCAGCCGCTCAGATTGAGGCATCAAAATCATTTGCCAAAGACCTCATGGCCCGCGCCGGCGTGCCCACCAGCCGCAGCGGCACCTTCACGGACGAGGGCCAAGCACTGCGATACATAGACGACCATGCAGAGCCGCTAGTGGTGAAGGCGTCCGGGCTGGCAGCCGGAAAGGGAGCCATCGTATGCTCCAGCCGCGAGGAAGCCCGTGCGGCGGCGCGTGAGATGTTCGCGGGGAGGTTCGGTACGGCCGGCTCAACTGTACTCATCGAGGAGTTCTTGGTGGGTGAGGAGCTATCCGTACTGGCCGTGACAGACGGGGAGCATTTCCTCGTGCTCCCATCTTCGCAGGACCATAAGCGACTCAAAGATGGCGACTTAGGGCCGAACACCGGAGGGATGGGGGCGTACGCTCCGGTATCGATCGCCACGCCCAGATTGCTGGACAAGATCGAGCGGCAGGTCCGAGCAGGGAGCACCTTATAGGGGTGTGCTCTACGCTGGCCTTATGATTTCTCCGGACGGTGACCCCTACGTGGTCGAGTTCAACTGCCGGTTCGGGGACCCCGAAGTTCAGGCAGTGCTCCCAGTGGCCGATTTCCCCCTGCTAGCGGTGCTCCCAGTGGCCGATTTCCCCCTGCTAGACCATATGTGGAGCATAGCAGCCCACGAGAACTGGACCCCGGAGCATTCTCGGGTTGAGGCCAGCCGGGCAGCCGTGACTACCCGGGCAGCCGTGACTACCGTGTTGGCAGCGGCGGGATATCCGGAGGCACCGCAGAAGGGGGCGACTATCTCGATCCCGGATGAGCTACCCGCGGACACCGTCCTTTTCCATGCCGGGACCCGAATAGTGGAGGGAACCACCACGGTATCGGGCGGGAGGGTTCTCTGTGCCACGGGGACCGGTCCCACGGTGACTGCGGCCGCTGAAGCCAGCCGCAGCCTGGCTGAGATCATACAGTTCGAGGGTCAGTTCTTCCGCCGCGATATCGGATGGCGCGAGGTAGCCCGTGCCGGAGTTGCCTGAGGTCGAAACCGTCGTCCGGGAGATCGCACCAAGGCTGACCGGGCGCACCCTTCGCGATCCTCGCCTCCACAAAACTGACGTCCTGCGCCATGTTTCGCCGCGCCGACTTCTGCGCACACTGCGGGGGAACAGGATCGCCGAGGTCTCGCGGCGGGCCAAACACTACGTCCTCCTGCTCAGGTCCGGCGAGCGCGTAATCGTTCAACCGAGGATGACGGGCTCGCTGATCGTGCACCGTGGTCCCCTGACCCCCGACCAGCGCCGTTACGCAGTATTCCAGGCATCTATCGGCAATGGTGAGACCTTGGTCTATCGGGACATTCGGCGCCTGGGGACCATTGAACTATTGAATGAGAGTGAGTGGGAGGCCTATACTGCGCGAATCGGTCCCGAACCTCTGGCCGAGGACTTCAATCTCAGATGCTTTTCCGCACGACTAGATGGCACCGCCCAGGCCATCAAGAAGACGGTCATGGATCAGCGCCGGATCGCGGGTGTCGGCAACATCTACGCGAACGAGGCCCTTTTTCGTGCCAGAATCCACCCCGCGCGGCGCAGCAACACCCTCCTAACCGAGGAGCGCAGAAGGCTCTTTCGGGCGATCAGATCGGTGCTGAGAGCTGCGCTTCGGGCGCAGGGCACGACCATCCGAGACCACCGAACGGCCACAGGGGAGCGGGGGTCTTATCAGCATCGTCTCATGGTCTACGGTCGCGCCGGATTAAATTGTGTGCGTTGCCGGACCCCTCTCATTGGCACCCACTCAATCGATGGCCGGGCGACGACCTTCTGCCCTCGTTGCCAGCCAAGACGGAGACCAGCCCGACGCTGACTCCTTCCAGACGGAAATCGCTGCCGCAGCCGGGCCCTCACAGGGTCCGGTTGAGGTTGTCTCGGGATCCCATCGGAAAGCTGCTGGACCGGATTTGGGCTCGTTGAGCGGCTGCTGCTTTGTCGTGAGTACCAACGCCGGGATCTCGCGACCCTCCGCGGTAGGACTTTCGTGACTGCGACCGCTCCCCTCCTGCTCCCCGAGACCGATCTCGCGTGGCTCAAGCGCCGTGTGGCGAACTTTGCCGAGAAGCGTCCCGGGGTTTACCGGATGGTGGGCGGGGGGGACCGCGTGATTTATGTAGGCAAGGCAAAGAATGTGCGGTCCAGGCTGCTCTCTTACTTCCGTGCGCGGTATCCGGAAGACAAGGCAGCGCGGATCATCCATGCGACCGCAGAAATCCAGTGGAAGTACGTGCCGTCGGAGTTCGCTGCGTACTTGGAAGAGCTGCGTCAGATTCACCGGTTTCGGCCGGTGCTCAACGTTCAGATGAACCGGAAGCGGCGGGCGGTGTTCATCAAAGTGACTGGGGGTGTTGCGCCCAAGTTGCTTGTCGGGTCGAGCGCGGGGAGCAGTGATACCCGCCTCCACGGTCCGGTTGGCAGTTCATCCCGCGCGCAGGAGGCCGTTCGCGTGCTCAACGACCTCCTCGGTCTGCGAGACTGTGCCCTCTCGCTGCCGATGACCTATCGGGAACAAGGGGATTTGTTCGGCCCGTCGGTCCGTGCTGCCTGTTTGCGTCACGATCTTGGCACATGTACGGGGCCGTGTGCGGGTCTTGTGACCGAGCAGGAATACCGGAGGAAGGTTGAGACGGCGCTCGACTTTCTTGAAGGCAGATCCATTGCCCCGTTGGATCGTGTCATCGAGGAAATGACCAAAGCAAGTGACGAGGCCAGGTTCGAGCAGGCCAGTTGGTGGCGTGACCGCTTCGATGCGCTGGAGTGGCTGTTTCGGGCGACGGTGGCCGCGCGGAGCGCGGTCGACGCATTGAGCTTCGTCTATTTAGATCCGGGGGATTACGGAGACGACCGTGTCTACCTCATCCGCCGAGCCACCGTGCGAGCCATTGCCCCCGCTCCACGGACGCCGATTGAGAAGGAGGCGTTCACGGCACTCGTAGCACAACACACGCACAACGAGCCTCACGAGGAACCGCTCGCCGCAACAACCATTGACGAAGTGTTATTGTTGTTGCGCTGGTTTCGGACCCATCCCAGTGCGCTGCACCGCACCGTCCCCATCTCTTCGTGGCTTCCCGAAGCACGGTGACGCGTCTGAGAGAGGTGCATTGCTAGAGCGCGGTTCGTCTTTCGAAGAACGCTGGATGCCAAAATGACCACTGCGGCTGGTCAACTGATTCTCGGACTCATTATCCTGAGCGTCGGCGGCCATTACTTGGTGCGCGGAGCGATCTCCATCGCCCTCTTGGCCAGGATCTCCACGGCCGTCGTGGGCCTGACGGTGGTGGCCCTGGGCACCAGTCTCCCAGAGCTCGCCGTAAGCGTCAACGCAGCCGCTCGTGGCTCTACCGACATCTCATATGCCAATGTGGTCGGCTCGAACATCTTCAACGTGGCGGTGATTCTGAGCCTTGTCACTTTCGTACATCCCATTTCCGCCAGCCGGGAAGTCCTGCGATTTCACTATCCAGCGATGTTCATTGCGTTGGTCCTCGGAGTGGTTTTGGCAGGGAACCGGTTGGTTGGGCACGTCGAGGGCATTTTCATGCTCAGCCTGCTGGCCGTGTTCGTCACCTACTCGGTGCGGGCTTCGAGACGGGCGAACGTGCCGCGCAGAGTCGATCCGGAGGAGCAAGCGGCGCTGGAGGATGAGGTGCGGGAGACCGGGGCCATCAAGGGATCGGCGTTGCGCGCATGGACCATTAGCGCGCTCCTCATCATCCTGGGCGGTTTTGCACTCGCCTTCGGGGCCGATCTCATGGTTCGAGGGGCAGTGACGATCGCTAGGACCATGGGTGTCACCGAGCGGGTGATCGGCCTGACGGTCATCGCCATGGGCACGAGCCTCCCTGAGCTTGCCGCTTCGATCATGGCCGCCGTCCACGGAAAGCACGACATCACGTTGAGCAACCTGCTGGGCTCGAACATCTTCAACGTCCTCGGCATCCTGGGCACCACGAGCGCCATCTTTCCCGTGCCAGTCAAT
>JBDHDY010000420.1:0-3396 GCA_039591275.1 Gemmatimonadota bacterium
GCGGGTCGTGGTGCACCGCTGTCAATGGCATTACGCCGACCTCCGGATTATGCCGACTCCGTCCCTGGAATCGCCACGAGCGGCGGCGCGCGTGACTTTGAGGTCGGCATAATCCAGTCAGTTTGATCGATGCTTACCTCTCCATTTCGGAGAGGAGGCGATCATGTCTGATCCGTTTAGGGTTCGCGTCCCCGGGCCGCTGGAACCGTACGCCCGAGGCTTCGCCGCGGAGTTGTCGCGGTTGGGGTACACGCCAGTCTCTGCGGCTTTTCAGCTGCAGTTGATGGCACACTTGAGCCGCTGGCTTGCCGAGGAAGGTGCAGACCTGGGTGATCTGACGCCGGGTGTTGTTGAGACGTTCCTCGCCGCTCGCCGGGCCACCGGTTACACCAACTACCGCTCAACGAAGGCGCTGGAGCCGCAGCTGGGATATCTACGAACACTGGGGGTGGTCCCGCTCCCAACGGAGTCGGCGGAACTGAATCCGGTTGAGGCGATGCTGGAAAGGTATCGCCGCTACCTGAGGGTCGAGCAGGGTCTGGCCAGCTCGACCGCTCACGGCTACATCCACATGATCCGGCCGTTCGTGCAAGGACGAGCGAGATCGGACCGCATTGATCTCGTTGGTTTAGCAACGAGGGATGTCACTGACTTCGTGCTGGCTGAATGCCGTCACCGTCCCCGCGGTTCGGCAAAGCTTATGGTTACCGCACTGCGCTCCCTGCTGAGGTTTCTTCACGTGGACGGGGAGCTTGCGGTGCCGCTTGTAACAGCCGTGCCCTCGGTCGCCAGCTGGCGGCTGGCCGGGTTGCCGCGGGCGCTTGAGCCAGCTCAGGTGCGTGATCTGTTGGCCAGCTGCGACCAGCGCAGGGCAACCGGTCGACGAGACTTCGCGATCCTGACGATGCTGGTGCGACTTGGGCTGCGGGCCGGTGAAGTCGCTGGGCTAGAACTCGATGACATCGACTGGCGTTCCGGGGCGGTCGTCGTTCGCGGCAAAGGCGATCGTCACGAGCGGCTCCCGTTGCCCTCGGATGTCGGCGAAGCGGTTGTCGGCTATTTGCGCCGCAGTCGTCCGGCCACTGCCGAAGGTCGCACCGTGTTCGTTCGTCGGCGGGCCCCACATCGAAGGCTCACATCCACTGCGGTGACCGGCATCGTACGCGCGGCCGGGCAGCGGGCGGGGGTGGGGCCCCTGAGCGCGCACCGGCTGAGACATACGGCAGCGACCCAGATGCTTCGCGCAGGTGCACCGCTTGCCGAGATCGGCCAGGTTCTGCGGCACCGTCATCCTCTGACCACCGCTATCTACGCGAAGGTCGACCGAGAGGCACTGCGAACGCTGGCCCGGCCCTGGCCGGGAGGTGCCGCATGAATCCGCTGAGACAAACACTCACCGATTATCTGACGATCCGCCGGGCGCTCGGCTACAAACTCGTGCGCGCCGGCAAGCTGTTAGCTCAGTTCGTCACCTACCTGGAGGGCATCGGGGCGAAGACGGTTACCACCGAGGGAGCGCTCGACTGGGCGATGCTGCCCACGGGCGGCGATGTCAACTGGTGGGCGCATCGGCTGTTGGTGGTACGCGGGTTTGCCACGTACCTGCACACGCTGGATCCGAGCGCCGAAGTGCCGGCCACCGATCTGCTGCCCGTCCAGAAGCAACGGGCAACCCCCTACCTGTACTCGGATGACGACCTCGCCGCGTTGATGTCAGCCGCTAGCGGGTTACGGTACCCCTTGCGTACCGCGACCTACCGAACGCTAATCGGCCTTTTGGCCGTTACCGGCCTGCGTGTCGGCGAAGCGATTCGCCTCGACCGGCAAGATATCGACTTCGAGCACAGCTTGCTTACGGTGCGCGACGGAAAGTTCGGCAAGTCCCGCGAGGTGCCGCTGCACCCGACAACCCTGCAAGCGCTGCGCTCCTACCTTCTCGAGCGAGACCGCCTGCATCCAGCTCCGGGCACGCCGGCCCTCTTCATCTCCACGATGGGCACCCGGCTGGTTTACTGCAACGTTAACTGGACGTTCCTCAAGCTGGTGCGTCGCACCGGCCTGAAACCGCGCTCGGCGTCTTGCCGGCCGCGCCTCCACGACTTCCGCCACGCTTTCGCGGTGCGCACCGTGCTCGAGGGCTATCAGAGCGGCGGCGACGTCCAAGCCCGCCTGCCGTTGCTTTCGACGTACCTCGGCCATGTCCATCCCGGCTCCACCTATTGGTATCTGTCCGCCGCACCCGAGTTGCTCGCCTTGGCCGGCGGGCGCCTCGAGATGCACCTGGAGGAGCGGTCATGAGCGCACTCGCCCCAACCCTCCAGGCGTTCTTCACCGATCGCCTGGCCCGGCAACGCCACGCCAGTCCCCACACCGTCGCTGCCTATCGGGACACGCTGCGGCTGCTGTTGGCTTTCTCCGAGCAGCGGCTCGGAAAACCGCCGTCCAAGCTCGAGTTCGCTGACCTCGACACGCCGCTGATCGCCGAGTTCCTCGACCACCTCGAGCACGAGCGCGGCAACAGCGTGCGCACCCGTAACGCTCGGCTGGCGGCGATCCATTCCCTGTACCGGTTTGCCTCGCTGCGCCATCCAGAGCACGCCGCGCTCATCGACCGGGTGCTCGCCATCCCTTCGAAACGATTCGACCGCACACTCGTGACATTCCTCACCGACCCCGAAGTTGACGCCCTGCTCGCGAGTCCAGACCGCACCACTTGGACCGGCCGACGCGACCACGCCCTGCTGCTCCTGGCGATCCAGACGGGCCTTCGTGCCTCCGAGTTCATCGGACTGACATGCGGCGACGTACACCTCGGCACCGGGGCACACGTGAGTTGTCACGGAAAGGGACGCAAGGAGCGTGTCACGCCCCTCACCAGCAGCACCGTCACCGTACTCCGGAACTGGCTGACCGAACGAGCCGGCGATCTAAAGAAGCCCCTGTTCCCAACTCGTCCTGGCGCACAGCTCAGCCGTGACGCCGTCGAACACCGGCTCGCGAGATACGTCAGCAGCGCCGCACGAACCTGCCCGACGCTTCGCACCAAGAAGATCACCCAGCACGTGCTTCGACATACCGCCGCCATGCGACTACTGCGCGCTGGGGTCGATACTTCTGTCATCGCCCTATGGCTTGGCCACGAGACAGTCGAAACCACGCAGATCTACCTGCACGCCGACCTAGCCCTCAAGGAACGAGCCCTTGCCAGAACGACACCGTTAAACGGAAAGGCCGGACGTTACCGGCCCCCAGACACGCTCCTCGCGTTCTTGGAAGGCCTGTGATTATGCCGACCTCAAAGTCACGCGCGCCGCCGCTCGTGGCGATTCCAGGGACGGAGTCGGCATAATCCGGAGGTCGGCGTAATGCCATTGACAGCGGTGCACCACGACCCGC
>JBDHDY010000421.1:0-5375 GCA_039591275.1 Gemmatimonadota bacterium
GATCGTACTCCGGTGTCGGCCGAGCACCTGCGCGATCGCGGCGGGCGCGAGGCCTTGGCGACGCAGCAGGCCAAGGGTATATCTTTCGGCGAAGGTGATCTGGCGATAGCACATGGGTGGCTTCCCTCTCTTGGCGGAGAACGGAGGAACACGCGGGCATCCCAGGTCACCTTTCCTTTTCTGGGATGCTGTTGCACTTACTATATGAATCCGCACGGCCTAACAGGGCGCTGTAGCTGACGTGACACAGCACCACCAATCGATCCTTGTACCGTTTTGGTATTGAACTTGGACGCTTCGGGGACCGTCGGGGGACTGTGCCACGCCCCTGAGCACCCATTCCGTTAGACAGCATTCAGATGCTGGACTTGCTGTCAACCGATTTCCCTGCTCGGGTTCATGACCTCAGAGTGGCAAGTGACGCACCGAGCGGTAGTGACCAGTTTTGCGATCTCGTCTGAGGTGGTCATTGCGCGCAAGGCTGTCTGAAACTGCAGCCTAACAAGCGCATGGACCTGGCGAGCGCGTACGTTCTAGAGGAACTTGAGCATGGATGTGCCTGGCGTTGATACGAGTACGTTCACCGATACGCGCGCCTGCCGGCCAAGTCGCTCGCGGGTCATGCGCTGACCGTTAGACGGCTCCGCAGCTTCTTGTCCATTGAACGGAGGGGTGCATCCCATGGCTTCTCATGAGCATGACCTCACCGCCCGGCTCGCCGGCGTCGAGCGTGCTCTGCGCCGCACTCGGTTGCTCGCGGGCGCGGCAGTAATTGGGCTGCTGACGACTTGGGTGGGCGGTGCAGCCTGGCAAGCAGTGCCACAGGACCAGGACCGCGTCCAGACGAAGCTACTCATCATCCAGGATAACGAGGGTCGGGACCGGATCGTTCTGGGTGCGCCGATGCCCGACGGCCGCGACTACGTTGGGATGAAGATTCTCAACGCAGACGGCGCCGAGCAGTTCGGACTCGGGCTCAAGACGGATGGCGGTGTGAGCATGGGATTCGATACTCGCCCGGGCGTTGGCAATCCTGGCAATCGGGAACGCCTCAATATGGGTGTCACAGCAGCGGGCCAGGGATGGATTAGGTACCTCGACAACGAGACCCGGGCGCGAATCTTCCTGCGGCTGGACGATGGGGACGGGCCGGTACTGCAGTTTCTGGATTGGCCCGACGACCAGCGGATCCTCGTGCGTCAAATCCAGTTCTCAGGAGAGCAGACTCTGGAGTGGGAACGCTAGCACGACCGGCACCGGCGGTAACCAGCGTGCCGTCTGACAAGCGCATGGACCAGCCGAGCGCGTACGTTTGCAAAGGAAGTCGTTGATTGATGCCCTTGGCGTTGATACGAGTACGTTCACCGAGACGCGCGCCTGGCGAGGAGTCGCCAGCAGCTCAAGCGCAGAGTCGTTAGACGGCGCATGAAACTTCCCCGGCCATGCTGTAACCGAGTCTAGCATGCATAGCTACGACTACTTGCATCGCGACGGCGTTGAACCGATTTCGTGGGAGAGGTTTGGTGAGCTCGCACGCGATCTGGCACTGAGGCTGGACGCACGTGGAATCGAGCTCGTGGTCGGAGTAGCTCGTTCGGGTCTGTTCCCCGCTACTGCAGTCGCGTGCACTCTCCGCTGTGAGTTCCTTCCGGTTCGTCTGTCCCGTCGGGAAGGCGCGGAAGTACGGCATTCCCACCCTGTTTGGCGGGTGCCAGTCACGGACCATGTCAAGGGGAAGTGTGTTGTGGTGATCGACGAGATCGCAGATACCGGAGAAACCCTTGAAATGGTTCGCCGGGAGGTCTCGGCGCATGGCGCCTCGTCGGTTGTGACTGCGGCCCTCGTAGGCCATTCCTGGGCGCAGCCCGCGCCGGACATCACGGTTCTGCGGACGGACGCTCTGGTTCTATTCCCCTGGGATCGAGAGATCATCATAGACGGTGGCTGGGTACCGAACCCAGAATTGGAGAAAGCCCTGCGCTTCCAATCGCAGAAGTAGCGCGCGCGTCGTGGAGGGCGCTGTCTAACACGCGCCTGAAGCTGGCGCGCGTTTGACCTCAAGGAAGTTGTGTTTGCCGGACTGGACGGCACCACGGGTCAAATGACATCTTCTCCCGTGATGATTGATCTCGCCACTCTCTTCCCAAAGGCCAGCCACGCTTCGCCAGTTTCGTGCCGCCCTTGGCATCGCTCTCATGTGGGCCCTAGTATGGCTTCCGATCGGGCTCGCGGTCGCCTTATACGCCGCTTCCTCTCCACCCCAGCCCTCGGATGTCATCAGCCGGCCTGTATCAGTAGCCTTGTTCTTGACGGCTTGGACGGCGTGGGGCGGGATTAGTGGCGCCGGGTTCGCCCTCATTCTGGGATTCACCGAGCGCCGCCGCAGTCTCGGCGAGCTCTCGCTTGCTCGAACCACCGTCTGGGGCGCCTTGGGGGCTATGACGGTCCCGACCGTTCTCACACTCATTGACCTGCTCCGCATGCCTGTCAGTCTGCCTCTCTACGATTGGCGATTTCCGCTGGTGGCCCTCGCCGCAAGTGCCAGTCTAGGAGCTGTCTGTGGCGCGGTGACACTGACGCTGGCGCGACGCCCGACGGGGTGATGGGCGATCAGTCCTTGGACCGGCCGCCTAACCAGCGCATGAAGCCGGCCGGCCGGCGACGGCTACCTCTGTCGGAACTGATCTATCTTGTCTGTGGCCGCCGCAAGCCACAGCTTAGGCGCTGACCGTTAGACGGCAGCCGCTCCCTCTGTAATCGGCCATCTGATGTTGGTCGATCGCGCTTCGTAGAACAGTGAGACATCTGCGGGAGTTGTAGCGCCTCCTGTCGGCCTAGTAGATGAGCTGAGCTTGCTGAGGTACTCCAAGGAGCAGCAATGCAGAAGCGAACACTTGGAATGAGCAACCTGGAAGTCTCAGCTCTCGGGCTCGGTTGCATGGGCATGAGCTTCGGCTACGGGCCGCCTGCCGACAAGCAGGAGATGATCTCTCTTCTGCGGACAGCCGTCGAACGCGGCGTCACGTTCTTCGATACCGCTGAAGTCTACGGTCCGTTCACAAACGAAGAACTCGTTGGCGAAGCCCTCTCCCCCTTCCATGGGCAAGTGGCAATAGCCACCAAGTTCGGGTTCAAGCTTGATCCCAACGGGGGACCGAGGTGGGTGGGCCTGGACAGTCGGCCGGAGCACATCAAGCAGGTCGCAGAGGGCTCGCTCAGGCGCCTCAAGGTCGATGCCATCGATCTGTTCCATCAACACCGTGTTGACCCTGACGTGCCAATCGAAGACATGGCGGGGGCGGTGAAGGACCTCATCCAGCAAGGCAAGGTCAAGCACTTCGGCCTTTCCGAAGCAGGAGCACAGACGATCCGTCGCGCCCACGCCGTCCAACCGGTCGCCGCCGTGCAGAGCGAATACTCGCTGTGGTGGAGAAAGCCTGAAACGGAGGTGCTGCCGACCCTCGAGGAACTCGGGATCGGCTTCGTTCCCTACAGCCCTCTGGGCAAGGGCTTTCTCACGGGGAATATCAACGAAAGCACCACGTTCGATGGTTCCGACTTCCGCAACACCCTCCCTCGCTTCACGCCGGACGCTCGGAAAGCGAATCAGGAGATGGTTGACCTGCTTGCCACGATCGGCGAACGGAAGCAGGCGACACCTGCCCAGATCGCGCTCGCGTGGCTGCTTGCCCAGAAGCCGTGGATCGTGCCAATCCCAGGCACCACGAAGCTGGCGCGCCTGGACGAGAACATTGGAGCGGCCGCCGTCGAGCTCAGGGCTGACGATCTCCGCGAGATCGACAGCGCCGCCTCGAAGATCACGGTGCAGGGAGCGCGCTACCCCGAGCACCTGGAGCAGATGACCGGTCGCTGAGAGTTAAAGAATGTGTCGCGCACGGCTCTGGGGCCACGCCAGCGTTTCTAGAGAGCGGCTTCCGCCGCCTAACAAGCGCTTGAAGCTGTCAGGCGCGCGGGGGGGGAAGGTTCCCAGTCAGGAAGGAGTCCCGATGCCCTACAGAGGAACCATGGTGATTAGCCACCGTGGGCTTATCGCCTGCAGCTCAAGCGCTGACCGTTGGACGGCATCTTCGGTTCCGGTGATGGACGCGCTGGGGCCTCCTATACGTCAAATGTCGGAAATACCTTCGTGTTTTGGTGGCGGAATAGACAGCCACAACGCGGGCGAAGAGACGTCTTGCTTCGACGGAGCCGAGTATGAAGCTGCATGAGATCGGACTATATGCCGCGGATCCAGAGGCTAGCAGGAAGTTCTACCACGGTGTACTCGGGCTGAGGCTAGATCATGATGAACCGGGCCTAGCCGTCTTCGACGGCGGCTGGCCCGGACTCGAGATCGGTGCTTGCTCGGGCTATCCGGATCGCGTCCACCTATCGTTCATCGTCGACGACGTGGATCGGTTGGCCGACGACCTTCGGGCGAGGGCAGTAGAGTTTGAAGGTCCTGCGGATATTCATCTCGGTAAGCGGGGTATCATGCTGACGGACCCCGACGGTGTCCGCGTCCTCATACAGAGTCCGACGGCCGCATCGCCGGAGTGGCTCCAGAGGATGGTGGACTAGGAGCACGAGGAAGGTGCCTCCTAACAAGCGCTTGCAGCAGTCGGGCGATTAGGGCGGCAGTTTCCTCATAGGGAGGCTAGCGCCGCTGGCGAACAGAGGAAACAATGATGTTGATGCAGCGCGGGCATGACGCCCGCAACTCAAGCGCTGACCGTTGGGCAGATCACGAGTCGCAATACGCACCATGCGATCCGTTGGAATCATGAGCTTGCTCTCGGGCATTGTCGTCGTGAGCTTTAGCCTGTTTCTGATCGGATTGGCTGTAGTGATCGCTATCAAACCGTCGCTCGCCGAACGCTTCCTCACGTCCTTTGCGAGTTCGGCTAGGACGCACTACGTAGAGCAGGGATCGCGCCTGCTCGTGGGCGCAGCGATGGTGAACTTTGCTCGCTCGACGTGGTACCCGAACCTGTTCAAGCTCTTTGGCTGGCTCCTTATCGTCACTGCCGTAGGACTACTGCTGATCCCTTGGCAATGGCACCATAAGTTCGGCAAATGGGCGATCCCGTTGGCCATCCGACACCTGAGGGTGTTGGCGCTCGGTGCTTCCACGCTGGGAGCCCTTCTCCTCTATGGCGTGTCTCGTGCCATGACTTCTTGAAAATGGCCGTTAGGCTGCGGCCAAAATTCGGAAGGGTCGATCGCCCGATGTTGTCACATGAGGACGCCCGAAGATTCTACGACCGGTTCGGCTCAAAGCAGGATTGGCAGCGGTTCTATGAAGAACCCGCGATCCAGGACCTATTTGCGTCCGCTGCCTTCCCCGAAGCCAGCGCCGTAGTGGAATTTGGGTG
>JBDHDY010000422.1:0-4434 GCA_039591275.1 Gemmatimonadota bacterium
GCGCCTGATGAACGGCGGCCGCAAGAAGTGGATGGAGGAGGGCCGACCTCTAACGAAGGACGCCGCCTCACCGGCGACGACAAAGTACAGCGCGACAGCTCCCGACAACTCGCTGCGCGCATTCCTCACTGAGGTGCAACGTGCGGTGAACGAAGAGGCGGTTGAGCTCGTCGACGTACGCAGCCCGCAGGAGTTCACGGGTGAGATCTTGTCTCCGCCTGGCCTCCCCGAAACCTGTCAGCGTGGCGGCCACATTCCAGGCGCCCGCAACATCACCTGGGCCAAGGCGTGCAACGACGACGGGACCTTCAAGAGCGTCGACGAGTTGAAAGAGCTGTACGGCAACGCAGGCATCACCGGGTCCAAGCCCATCGTCGCATATTGCCGCATCGGGGAGCGTTCAAGCCACTCGTGGTTTGTTCTGCGATATTTGTTGGGTTACGACAACGTGTCAAATTATGATGGTAGCTGGACCGAGTGGGGCAACTTAGTGGGTGCTCAGGTAGAAACAGGCGCGTGATTCGGCAGTTAGGGGAGTAGGGGCGTACCACGCTACGCCCCTGCTCGCTACCATAGCCTTACAACCAGAGGACAGAATACATCATGAGCCAGACACCGAGCCTGCAGGTCATTCCCAAGGACTTCACGATCACTATCACAGACGCGGCAGCAAAGCGCGTGCAGCGGGTCGTTGAGGAACACGGCCTCCCTGCAACGACGGGTTTGCGCGTTGGCGCCACTGAGGGAGGTTGCTCGGGTTTCAACTACGACGTGCAGGTGGTTGAGGGCCCGCGTGCCGAAGACCGGGTCTACGATATCAACGGCACCAATGTGTTCGTGAACGAGTTCTCGATGCAGTATGTGAGCGGAATGACGGTGGACTGGATTTCGTCGATGCAGGAGTCTCGGTTCGTGTTTCGCAACCCCAACGCGACCGGCGAATGCGGCTGCGGGACGAGCTTCTCAGTCACGTAGCCCACGACTGACGCCTGCCGAAGCCTTCGCTATGAACGAAAGCGCCGGGCCATTTGGTCCGGCGCTTTCGTTCTCTGTGAGCAGGTGTTGCCCGCAGTCAATCGGTGGTGGGAGAGGCATTCTTCACATACTGGTCCAGCCACTCGATGACCCGGTGCATGAAGTCGAGCTGATGGGCCCGCTCACGCAGCCCATGGGGTTCCCGCGGATAAACCACGAGCCCCGTCGGCACACCATGCACCCGCTCGTCGGCCGCACCGTGAGCCACCAGCGTCGGCGAGTTGTCTTTGCTGACGTGCGCGAGGGGGGATCGATCCCATGCCAGCTCGGGGTCGTCAAACCACCAGAGATCCCAGTGCACAAGGGACATCTCGTAGGGGATGTCAGTAGTGCCCGTGAACGACATCCAGTTCGAGATGCCCGCAAACGTGATGGCCGCCTTGAAGCGGTCGTGGTGGCGGGTCCCCGCCCAGGCCGAGAAGTAGCCACCGTACGAAGTGCCACTGCTCCCGACGCGTTCCACATCGACGAGACCGCGCCCCGCCAGAAAATCGATACCGGCAATGACGTCCTCGAACTCTTTGCCACCAAGATCGCGGTGATCGCCCTTGGAGAAAGCCACACCGCGCCCGGCACTCCCGCGATAGTTGGGCATGAGCACGGCGTAGCCTCTGGCCGCCAGTACCTGCGCAGGGTACAACGCGCTCGTGGTCCAGCCGTCGCGGCTGATGCCCTCCGGTCCACCGTGCGGTAGGATGGCAAGGGGGTAACGCACGCCCGGTTGTTCGTCTACCGGGTGAAGCAGCACGCCCTCGATGGTGGTGCCGTCGGGGTGGGTCCACTCGATTGTCTCTTGGTCCGCGAGCTGCACGTCCTCGAGCCGGGCGTTGTGGTGAGTGATCCGTTCAACGGTCCCCCCACTCACGGAGCCGACATGGACCTCATTGGGATGGCTCGAAGTGCTTGCCACCGCGGCGAACGTACGGGTGTTCGCATCAAAGCGCACGCTCGATATAATCTCAGGACCACCACCGCCAACGCGCTGCACCGCAGCCTGCACTGAACCCACGCGGTTGAGCGTGGTTTTCGTGCCTTCGTTGGCTAAGAACACAACCGCCTGATCGTCGACCCAGCTCAGCCACGTGACGCTTCCCCCGAAGTTCGGCGTCCGATTCACCGCCTCTCCCTGAGCCGACACGACGAACACACTCTGGGCGAGCGGGTCGTTAGTGGAGACGGCGCCGACGAACGCTAGCTTGGTGCCATCGGGCGACCAGGCCACGTTCCCGAGCTTGCCGGGAGTCTCGACCACGCGTTCCAGGCCGCCACCAGCAGCGTTTACGGTGGCCAGCTCTCGGAACATGTAGCTGTCGTCGATGGCCGGGGTCGCGGTGGTTTGCACGGCGAGTCTGCGCCCATCCGGAGCCCAGGCGAAGTCCCACACCGTGCGATCAGCCGGTGTGATGGCGCGGCGTTCCTCGGAATCCAGCATCTCAATCCACAGCCGAACGTGCCGCTGGTTCTCGCCCGCCACGATGGCGTCGTCGCCCCGCGCCCGCCGTGCCGCTACCTCATCGGGCACTGGCTCTCTTTCCGTATAGGCAATGGCTTCACCTGTCGACGACCAGGCGTAGCTCAACACACCGTTGGGCGAATGCGTGAGCACACGCGGGTTCCCTCCTCGTGCCGGGATGCCGTAGACCTGCGTTGCAGATCTGCGTCCCAATCGGGCCGCAAACGAGAGGGTAGCACCGTCCGGAGACCAAATGGGCTGCGACACTCTATTGGGCCCGCGTACGATGGGTCGCGCGTTTCCGCCGCCCGCCGGTATCACCCACAGCTCGACGTACGACGGACCGTAGGCGTCGTTTTCGCCTCTGGGCTTCTGGAGTGTGAACGCGACCTGTTCTCCGTCCGGGCTCATGGCAACACTCGTCACGCTCTCGAGGTTCACCACCTGCTCCGGCGTCAGGCCCTGGGCTGCCAGGACGGCGGGGAAAGTCGCCAGTAGGATAACGAGCAGAAGCGCGCGATTGACTCGCTGCGCAGAGAATCGGCAAGTTGGGGCTCTCATTGCATTCTCGTTGCAGAGGTGTAACAGGGCTTCATGGGTCGAGCGCACTCCTCATGCCACGAGGTCGGGCACTCGTGCACGATAAAAGATAGGTTCGGGTACCGGGCTTGGCATCTCGACGACAGGGGGGGGAGCGTGCTGCTACGAGGGAGGGGCCAGAGAACTCAGTCTGTCGACCGCCGGAGGAGCCAGCGCGCCAGGAACCAGACGCTGAGCACCATCAGTGTAATCGGCCAGTATTCCCACAGCAGGATCAGGAGCTCCTGCAATACCGTGTTCATCGGGTGGAGCGCAGCGGCGATCATGCCCTACAAAATATGCGGAGGCCTCAGCCCGTGTCGGGGACTCGCATCACTCCTAGCTCAGAACATCACGGACAACCCAAGCCCGAGCCCGCCGCTCCTCTGGTGCAGCACATTGACGCGCACGCGTTCGAGGGGACTTCTTCCCAGCAATGGACCGAAGGGCCTTTCTCCCGTCGGTGAATCACCGATTCACTTAATGAAAACTGGGGCGGGTGGATTCGAACCACCAACCTCCCGGTTAACAGCCGGGCACTCTGCCAGTTGAGCTACACCCCAAAAAAAAAGCCCGCTTGGAAGCGGGCGGGCGGTACACGTTCAATCGGTTTGGGCTACACGTGTGCCTTCCCGTCCGCTCGAAAACGGCTGCAATTATTGCCGATTACAGGAAACGACGCTCGCATGATCAAATGATACTTACTCGGTCATAAGAAAGCCAGTATCCCACGCTGCCCGTAAGGGCTGTTGGCGAGAGTCCAGCGCGACGCAGCCGATACGGAACTGAAGCCCCCTCACCGTTTCCTGGTGATCACTTCGATCACTCCGCCCTGTACTCCAACGCTGCCCCAGCGCATCGTGGCATCCCGCGCGGCGATGAAGCGAATTTCCTCGATGTCGTCGCTGCGGATAGTCTCTAGTTCGCTGAGCGGACCACGCAGCACGTTGTCCACGGCGGCCACGGGGCCGGGCCGCCCACCCATGCTCACCAAATCCGGGCCTCGGGCCTGCAACCACTGCTGGCGAAACTCGCGAACCACGTCATACGCAGTCGTGGGAGGAATGGTCGCGATCTCTTCTTTGGTGATGAGGTTGCGAGAGCGTCTGGGTGACGGATCGTCGCCTGGCGCCGCTCCGCTGCTCGAGCATGCAGCACCGAAGGTAACAAAGGCAGATACGATTGCGGGAAAGTAGCGGTGCATTGTAAAGCTCCGGCAAGGGTGGAGAACTCCGCAGCTCCCTCAAGATGCCCCTGGACTCGGGCTAGCGTAACCCCGTATGCAGCCGCCCAGCCCGTCGACCGGCAGCTCGCAAGAGTTGCTGCCTGTTACTACCCGGATTGCAGAGAAGTGTTGCCTGGGAAAG
>JBDHDY010000423.1:0-3369 GCA_039591275.1 Gemmatimonadota bacterium
AAATCCGTCTCGCATTCGATGTCGGACACCGTTCCCAGCTGCCCGTTAGAGTTTGAGCCCCAGCAATACGCCTCTCCGTCCGTGGTAAGGCCACAGCTGTGACGCGAGCCCACGCTCACGGACTGGAACAGGAGATCGCCCCGGACCAGAAGGGGGGTTCTGCTGCAGGTGACTGTCTGCGCCCCCGTAAAGCTCCTAATGACACATCGGTCCGCGTTGACATCTGCCCCAAGCTCACCTGTCCCGAGCTCGCCCACGATGTTGAATCCCCAGCAATACACCCTGTCGTCGAGTCCGACACCGCACGAGTGGCTCACAAAGGTGCTGATAGAGGAGAATCGAACGGAGCCGGATACGTGGGTCGGCCGGGGATCAGAGCCCGACCAGCAATAGACATCTCCGTCGGTCGTGAGGCCGCAAGCGTGGACATCTGCGGTTGAGATGGCGGTGTAGGTGACTTCAGGCGCGTCCACGACGTCGAAATCGGTGCACCCCATAAGGCACAGGGGGAGAGCCGTGGCGAGGAGTGGGCGGCTGAGCCACGTGTCGGGCATAACACCTCGGATGGGGGAGCGCTATCTGATACAAACTAGGGGCTTGGAAGGTCCGACGCTACACGTGCGTATTATCGATGCGCGCCGCTGTTGCGCCGAGTCGCGGGTACTGCGATGCAGGTTGACGAGCACCTGAAAATGCGTTATCCGATCGTGGGCTCGTGGAGCGCGTGAATGAGATCGCAAGGTCTGTAAATGTCACTTGCCCGCCATCCTGCAACCAACGGACATGGAAATCTCAATGTACACACTGCTTTTTGCCACAATGCTAGCTGTGAGCGCACCTCAAGACGGTGGATACCTATACAAGACTGTCCTGCTGCGTGCGGCCCCCGGCCATCTCCTCGATGTGATTGACCTCTACAGGTCCCGCATGCCGGTGTATGATGCCGCCGGAGAGGAGCGACCGTTCATCGTGCGACACAGCCAGGGAGACCACTGGGATCTGATGCTCATCTTCCCCATTGAAAGCATGAGTGCCTACTATGCTGCTGAGCGCGGAGAGCGGCGCCGTCGTGCAGCGGCCGAAGCCGGACTCACGGAGGAGGCGTTTCTCGACCGCTTACAGGATCTCGTGTCGTGGCGAGAGGAAACGTTCTTTGTCGGACCGGCTTTCGACGCGTCTGTACGGCAGGATCTTGCGGCGGCGGGCTACGTTCACGTGGAGATGTTCATCGCGCTGTCAGGCAAGAGGGCGGAACTGTTGCGAGAGCGCGAGATGGAGAATGACTACCTGCGGCGCATCGATCGACCCCAGAACATGATCTTTGCGAAAACGTTGGGGGGCTCGTGGGACGCGTTCACCCTTGGGCTCTATCGCGATCTCAAACACTATGCGGAGAGCGCCGACATACCACCGGATCGTCAGGAGCAGGCTGCCCGAGCAGCAGGCTTTGACGGCGCAGACCGAATTGGGACGTACCTGCGGACTCTCATCGCCCGTCACAACGACACACTGGGAGGGCCGGTGAGGTAGGCACCGCCCCCCGCCCCCCCGGGCGGTCTGGCGGTCAGGCGGTCTGGCGGGCAGCAAGGGAGCGGAGCGCGCGGCTGACAAAAGCGGATGAACGCGGCCACCCGCGCCCTTCGAGACGCGCCGCTTCGCAGCGCTCCTCAGGGACGCGGCAATCCAACCGCCACTTGATACCTCAGCGTCTCTGGCTCACCTCGATCTGCCCCAAGCCCCAAGCCCCAAGCCCCAAGCCCTACACCCCACACCTTGCGACCTGCTGGCAGCCTTTGCTCACTGGCGGTAGGATATCAGTAACATGCCTACTCCCAAAGTCCAAACCGGTCTCAGCCGGCTGCTTGCCGGGGCTAGTCCCGCGCTCCGTGAGATGTCACTCGGTCTCATCCTCCATCCGGCGTCCGTTACCCCTTCGCTCGCCTGGGCAGCCGATGCGCTGCTGCATGAGAACTTCCGTCTCAAGGCGCTTTTTGGTGCACAGCACGGTGCCCGGGGCGAGAAGCAGGACAATATGATCGAGAGTGGGCCGTACACAGATGAGCGCACGGGACTTTCCGTGCACTCACTGTACGGTGACGTGCGGAAACCCACACCCGACATGCTGGCCGGCCTCGACGCCGTGCTCTTTGACATGCAGGATGTCGGCGTGCGGATCTACACTTTTACGTGGACGATGATTCTGGCGATGGAGGCGTGTGCCGAAGCGGGTGTGCGGTTTGTCGTGCTCGACCGGCCCAACCCAATCGGCGGGTTGCTTCGTGAGGGTGCCATCCTCGATCCGGAGTTCACATCATTTGTCGGTCTGCACCCGGTTCCGCTGCGGCACGGTCTCACCGTTGGAGAGCTTGCGCGATTGGCAAACGAGGAGTTTGGGATCGGGTGTGAGCTCGAGGTCGTGGCGTGCGATGGTTGGCGTCGCTCCGATTGGTTTGCTGAGACCGGGCTACCGTTTGTGATGCCGAGTCCAAACATACCGACGCCCGATTCCTGCACTGTCTACCCGGGGATGGTGTTGGTCGAGGGAACGAATCTGTCGGAGGGGAGGGGCACCACCAGACCGTTCGAGGTGTTCGGGGCTCCGTTTCTCGATCCGCACGAGTTGGTCGGCGTGCTCGCCGGGTACGAGCTTCCCGGGGTCGCATTCCGGCCGTGTCACTTCGAACCCACGTTCCAAAAATATGCTGGCGCTCTGTGTGGGGGTGCTCAGCTCCACGTCATCGATCGTGACGCGTTTCGGCCGGTGGAGACGGCCGTTGCCATTCTCCGTTCTGTGCGTGACGTTGCCGCGAACGACTTTGCGTGGTGGGATCCGCCGTACGAATACGAAACCGAAAAGATGCCCATCGACATCTTGTGGGGAAACGATGCACTGAGGCGTGGCATCGACGCGGGAGCCACGGTGGGGGAGATACTTGACGGTGTCGATATGAAGATTCGAGAGTTCGAAAAGACGGTGGAGCCGTATTTGTTGTATGAGTGAGGGCGGGCCCTCCCTGCACGGCCCCGCCGCCCGGCGGGCCCCTTCCCATCCCATCAACCACCCAGGCGGGCAGGCGGGCAGTCCTCCACCCATCTCCCCGCACCGGGCGGTCAGGCGGTCAGGCGGGCCGTGCCCTTCCACCCCGCCCAAGGTTCACCCGAACGATGGGTTGTGGCTGGGTGGGGACTGTCCGCCGGTCCGCCAGCCCGCCCGGTGGTGGCGGGTGTGGCGTGGCCTCACGGCACTCCGTTGCCCGACGTCACAAACGGCTCTTCCACCACGCTCGGATCCACGCCCTCTTTTGATGCCGCCACCATGCGCTCTACCTCTTCCATGAGCCGCACGTTGTTGATCACGATGCCGTCCTT
>JBDHDY010000424.1:0-3744 GCA_039591275.1 Gemmatimonadota bacterium
GTGCGCTGAGCCCACCGACGTGTACACGAAGTGCTGCACTCCGACGTCTTTTGCGATCTCCGCAAGCCGCTTACCCTGTATTTCTTCTTGCTCGACCCCCACCTCCCAGGTGTTTTGCATGGCCAAGACACCCCACACTCCCTCGAGTGCTCGCTCGAGCGAAGCCGCGTCGTCGAAGTCGCCCTTGGAGACCATCGCGCCGAGCCCCGCCAGCGTCGTGGCAGCATCCTTGTCGGGGTTCCGCGTCATGGCCTTGACCTTGTGGCCGCGGTTCAGCAGTTCTCGAGCCACTGCACCACCCTGCTGCCCCGTCGCTCCCGTCACAAGGATCACATGCTTGCCGTTTTCCATTGCTACATCCTCCGTTACCTGAGTTTGCGTGGTCTGCCCCGGAGAGGTGTCGTCGCCGGGAATGGTAGTTCGCTTTGTGGGCAACAACTCGACGGCAAGTACTATCGTAATAACAAGTATCTGTTCGGGGAAACCGCAGTCACTTCACGGGAACTGCCCCATCCCGGATCGGATCGCGCCCAAATGCTCTCGCAGTTCCCGAAGTTGTCGCCTTCCCATGTGCCCCAACAGCTTCCTTGGAAATAGGTCCACCGCCCGATCGAGGCGCTTCAGCATTGCCAAACCCTTCCGGGTGATATCCACCTGCACCACCCGACGGTCCGCCGTACCGCGCGCGCGCGTGACCAAATCCTGCTGCGCCATGCGATCAACCAACCTCGTTATATCTGGGTCGCGATTGATCATCCGTTCGGCGATCTCCGTGCACGTCCGCCCGTTCGGATGGGCACCGCGCAGGATCCGCAGCAGATTGTACTGACTGAGGGTCAGGCCCTCCTGAGCCTTCAGGTAGCGCTCCCAGGGCTCGTCGAGCATCCGCGACGTCATTCGCAGGCTCAGGTAAACCTCCTCCTCGAGGGAGGCAAAAGGCTGCGCCTGCTTGATCTCTTGTTGAAGACGGGCTGGCATGGTTGCAACGATAATCGTGATAACGACTATCGTCAAGAGGAACACGTGCACCGCAACAACCTGAGTGCGCTAACGACCTGTGCGGCTTCACTTTACGACTGCCCCCGCACGAGAAACGGTGCCTCCCCCAAACTGGCGGAGTGGCGGGCCGGGTGTAGATTCTCCCTCACTCAAACGTGAAAGCAGGAGCCCCATGAACCCGCTGCGATGGGCTTTCCGGATTCTACCGTTCGCCGCCCTGCCACTCGGCGTGCTGGGCGCTCGAGCTCAAGTACCTGCTCCGCAAGACGTCATTGGCTTCACTCTGGGATCTGATTACCAGCTTGCGAACTACGATCAAGTGCTCGCGTATCTTAGAGCCCTCGCTTCGGCCTCGGACCGCGTTGTGTTGGAGGAGATCGGCAAGTCGACGCTTGGTAAGCCAATGGTTCTGGCGTTCATCTCGACCCCGGAGAACCTCCGGAAGCGAGAGCGCTATCGTGAGATCAATCGTCGGCTGGCGTTGGCAAAAGATCTCTCGCAAGACGAAGCACAAGCACTCGCCGCCGAAGGTGTAGCCACCGTGTGGATCGACGGGGGGCTGCACGCCACCGAAGTGGCCCATTCCCAGCACACGCCCGAGCTCGCGTATTGGCTGGCGACCGATGAATCGGCCGAAGCCCGGCGAATGCGGGAAAACACGCTCGTGCTGTTGATGCCGAACATCAATCCAGACGGCGCGAACATCGTCGTTGACTGGTACCGGAAGAACCTGGGGACGCCGTTCGAGACCGCTCCGGTTCCTGAGCTCTACCACCCCTATGTCGGCCACGACAACAACCGAGACTGGTTCATGTTCACGCAAGCGGAGACGCAGGTGGCCGCTACCGTGTTTTACCACGAGTGGTTTCCGCAGATCATCTACAACCACCATCAGACCGGGCCGTTCCCCGGACGCATCTGGGTTCCGCCACCAGCCGATCCGCTGAATGCAAACTACGATCCGCTCATCATTGCCAGCTTCAGCCACCTGGGGCAGTACATGCTGGCGCGCTTCATGAAGGAAGGTAAGCCCGGCGTTTCGACAGGCATCGGTTATCGCGTGGTGTGGTCGGCTGGGTTCATGCACGCGACGCCGCAACTGCACAACATGCTCGGCCTGTTCACGGAAACGGCGCTCTACACCTACGCGACACCCCACTGCTACTCCGAGGAAGAGGTCGGGGACATCTTCACTCGGGGCATACGGCTTTCCACGAGAGAGCCCAGCATGCACTACATAGTGCCGTGGGAGGGAGGCTGTTGGCACATTCGCGATGCGATGGACTACATGATGACCGGCTCGCGGGCAGTGCTCGACCTCGCCGCAAAACTGAAAGAGGATTACCTCTACAACATCTATCACATGGGGCAGCGGCAGATCCGCCGGGGAGAGCAGGCGGAGGGCGGGCCGTTCGCTTACGTCATTGATGTGCAGAAGCAGCACGACCGCAGCAGCGCCGTCGAGCTGTTGCGGATTTTCCGGCAGGCCGGCATCGAGGTCCGCCGTGCCGAGAGAAGTTTCGAGGCAGATGGTCGTCGCTACGAGACCGGTACCTATGTGATACCACCGCAGGCGTTCCGACCATTCGTGATCGACATGCTCGAGCGCAAAGAGCACCCGGACCGCTTCGAGTACCCGGGCGGGCCACCCGAGCCTCCCTACGATCTGACCGGCTATAACCTCGCCGATCAACTTGGCGTTGTCGTCGACCGCGCGTTCGAACCGTTCGAGATGCCGGGCCCGGCCGTTGAGGAAGTTGCCGCCCCTTCAGGCGAAGTCAGCGGAGGGGGAGCATTCGGCTACTTCTATTCCCATGAGCCCAACTGGAGCGCTCTCGCCACGAACCGGCTGCTCAAGGCAGGATCCAGCGTCTCGTGGACGAAAGAGCCGGTAACGGTGAACGGCGTGCAGTGGCCGGCGGGGACGTTCCTGGTCCGTGGCGCCGACGACGACCGACTTGCCGACATCAGCCGCGAACTCGGCATCGACTTTGTGGGCGTCGGCTCCGATCCCGGTGTCGCCACAAGCTCACTGCGCGCTCCGCAAGTCGGCATTTATCAAAGCTACATATCGAACATGGCGGAGGGGTGGACTCGATGGGTTCTGGACCAATACGAGTTTGACCTCGAGCCAATCCACAATGATGATATTCGCTCGGGAGATCTAGACCGGTTTGACGCAATTCTGTTTCCGGACCAATCGGCTGATGGGATTCTCAACGGCCATGCGGCCCTGACGATGCCCGAGGAATACGTGGGTGGTGTGTCGGTCGATGGCGCTGCGGCCCTCAAGCGCTATGTGGAAGACGGCGGCTGGCTCGTGGGATTCCACGAATCTGTCGAGTTCCTCAAGTCCACGTTTGGCCTTCCGGTGCGGAACACCGTAGCCAATGTCGATCCTCGACGCTTCTTCATTCCCGGCTCGCTCATTCGCTTCAAGAGCAACACCTCCGATCCTCTCGCGTACGGAATGCAGGAGGAGGGGGCTGCGTTGTTCTGGAGACACGGCGTGGCGATGGAGATCCTCTCCGCTGCCTCCGAAGACGCCTCGGCGACAGGGGAGCAGCGGCTCGATCAAAATGTGAACGTGTTCGCCCACTTCCCTGACGACAGCCTGTTACTTGACGGGTGGGAGATCGGTGCCAAGCGTTATCTGGCTGGAAAGCCTGCGGCGATTCAGGCTCCTGTCGGCAACGGCTCGGTGGTGCTCATCGGATTCCGACCGGACACCAGGGGTCAGCCACG
>JBDHDY010000425.1:0-5894 GCA_039591275.1 Gemmatimonadota bacterium
GGACCAGTACTTGGCCATCATGTTCGGCCGTTCCCCGCTGACGAGAGTGCAACGGGAACTCCTCGCCACGGTAGTCTCTTGTGAGCTCCAGTGTCACTACTGAACGCAAGCGCACGCGCATGACCTCCGGGACGAGGTCGGGAAACTGATGAGTGCCGCGCAAGCCGATGCGTTCGTGCATGCGGTGGTGAGAGACTGGCGCAGGGCACCGCTCGCAGAACGCGACGTGGCGCTTTGCGAGTTCGCAGCAAAGCTCACGCACGATCAGCACGAGATGAAGCCCGCCGACCTGGACGCGCTGCGACGGAAGGGCTACGACGACGCTGCCATTCATGATGCCACCCAGGTCATCGCGTACTTCAACTACATATCTCGGATCGCTGATGCGCTCGGCGTGGAAAGCGAGGAGTTCATCCGACCGTGGGGGCAAAGGTAAGAAGTGAGAAGTGAGAAGTGAGAAGTAAGTAACTCAACCGGCGCTGCCGCCGATCGGCGGCGGTGCGGGGCCTTCTCACTTCACCCTTCGCACTTCTCACTATTCACGCTGCGTCGCTTGCGGCGTGAGCTTGACCGGCGACGTGCTCCCCGATCAACATCTTGCCGATCTCGTCCCGCTGAATCTGGTTGGTGCCTTCGTAGATCTGCGTGATTTTGGTGGGTAGTCCCGCATGTAGCCGTAGCCCCCGAAAACCTGCACGGCGTCCGTAGTGACCTCCATGGCCACGTCGGAAGCGAAACACTTCGACATCGCTGAGTACATGGTGGCGCGGACCTTGGGGTTAGAGTCGATGTGTCGCGCCGTCGCGTAAATCAGCGCTCGTGCCGCTTCCACCTTCATGGCCATGTCGGCCATAAGGAACCTCAGTCCCTGGAACGAGCTGACCGGAGACCCAAACTGCTTGCGTGAAAGCGCATAGTCCACGGCGAGGTCCAGCGCTCCCTGCAGCGCTCCCTGCGCGATGCCCAGCGCCTGGGCGCCAACACCCGGCCGCGAGGCGTCGAAGGTCCGCATCGCAGTAATGAACCCCGTTCCCTCTCGCCCGATCAGGTTCTCGACGGGCACCCTGCAATCCTCGAAGATCAACTCCCGAGTAGCTGAGGCGCGGATACCCATCTTGTCCTCTTTCTTGCCGGACCGAGTAGATCTCTGCCTCTCCGCCATTTGTGATCCACTGCTTCGTCCCGTTCAGGACGTAGTGATCGCCGTCGCGAAGAGCCGTCGTGCGAATGCCGCCGGCGTCCGACCCCGCCTGTGGTTCTGTGAGCGCAAAGGCCGCGAGTTTCTTCCCCTCCGCCAAATCGGGCAGGAACCGCTGTTTCAGTTCCTCGCTCCCAGAGAGAATAATCGGGATCGCGCCAAGAGCGCTGCTGGCGAAGCTCAGCGCGATGCCGCCGCATGCCTTGGAGAGCTCTTCGGTCACCAACACCATGTTCATCGTACCGGAGCCGAATGACATCCCGCCGTAGGCGTCGTCGATGAACACTCGGAAGAGGTCAGCCTCGGCGAGGGTCTTCACGATCGGCCAGGGGAACTCGCCCGTGACATCGTATTCCGCGGCCACCGGACGAATTTCCTTGTCCGCTATGGTCCGCGCTAGCTCCCGAATGGTCTGCTGTTCTTCCGGCAGCGCGTAGTCAAGCACTCCAGCACCTCCTCGATCTCAATTATCGTCGGGCCACAGCAAGGGGTGTTGCACGAATGCCCCGCCATCCTCGAACAAGAAGCGGATCTGACCCTCAGGGATATCCTCTCCAAACGTGCCCACCTCAATACTGCCCGTCAGGGTGCCGGGTTGGGCCAGCTTCTGCAACCGCGTGACGAGGAGCTCCACATCCAAGTTCACGTCGTGCATGTTGACCTGGACTGAACCGGCCTTGGTGTCGGCCGTGACCGCGAAATCACCTTCCGGGTACAGACCTTCGTACGTGTCGGCCAGCTTCTGGATGTCTTCGGCAGCCCGATCGGCATAGGTTGCTGTTAGCGTAACCGTTCCGTTCAGGCGCTGCACGACGGGCTCGATGGGGGTTTCCCGGCCGCCGGCGTACGGCCGCTTGGACGCCCGCTCGTAATCTGGATGAGCCCATTCGATGTGCAGGGTGCCGCCTTGCTCCACGTGCAACCGCACCAGCCTCCCGCCCTCCTCCGTATGCACGAAGAGGCTACCTCCTGGGACACCGGCCTGTAGGCATGGCGGTGTCTCGGCCAGCATCCGCACCAGCTCGGCCGCGATGGTGGGTAGCATCGGAGCAGCCGTGGGCTGGATATGCCGTACGACGATCGCCCCGGTGGGCCTGTCGAACTCCAGCCACTCGCCCGGCAGCGCCTCCAACCGCTGCTGCACTTCTTCAGGAAGCCCGCCCAGCACGACGCGACCGCGGCAACCTGGGTCGTAAAACATGAATTCCCCCGTCAGGTGATTTCCCACTTAGTGACATCCATATCTCGGGACTCGGCGACTAAGGGAGCATGATGCGTACATGAAGCGAACTTCATGAAAGTGGGTCGCCTCAGCCGATCGGCTTCGGAGTCCTAGTGACGGAAAACGAGAAGGGCTTACCGCCTGCCGGCCACCCCGTAACTTCTGCCCATCTGTCACGCCTAGGAGATCCACATGCGCTCCGTCTCCCTCTTAATCCTGATGCTCTACCTCGCGGTCGCGGGGCCCGCCCACGTGGTGTCAACGTACAGGGCGCATCCCGGTCAGGAGGCCGCCTACAATCGGGCGTTAACGGAGAAGGCCGGCCCCGTTCTCGATGAAGCGGTCAGACGGGGAGCGATCGTGTCCTATCAGTTCCTGCAACAGTCGATGGGTGCGGGAGAAAACACGCACTTGGTCATCATCGAGTTCCCGAGCTGGGCAGCGGTCGGCAACTTGGACCAGGAAGAAGCGGAGATTGCGCGGGAGATCTTCGATCAGAGCTTTGCGGATTGGTCGGGGGAGTTCCGACCTTTGCGCGAGTTCATCCGGTCGGAGATATACACCTCGCCCTAGCCGCTGGCCGGCGCCCGACAAGCTCGTTGGTCGAACAGCTTCGTTGGTCGTCAGGCAAACAAGGGTGGTCTGCGACGGTGGAAGCCTGTGGCGTCCTGATAAGCCTTGGCCACCGCGAGCGCCTCAGCCTCACCAAAGAGCTTGCCAACGAATGAGATGCTAACCGGTGTCCCGTCCTCTCGAAATCCATCAGGCAGTGCGACGACGGGATGTCCGGTTAGGTTGGTGAGTCCGACCACGCCGCGGCCAAACGAAGGGGTTACAAAAGCGTCGAGACCTTCCATCCTGGCTTCCAAGTTGCCAATCACCATCGTGCGCAGGCGATTCGCCTGAATGTATTCAACCGCGGGAATGAAACGTGAACGTCTGAAGGTGGTTGGCCACGCATTGGCAGTCTGCCGGACTAGCTCGTCGTCACGGCCACTCCTGGTCAGTTCGTCGAACGCGGCCGCGGCCTCTGCGCTGAGGATGAAGTTGATCGCTCTGAACGGCAAATCGTCCGGAAGCTCAAACGGTATGAGATCGATACCGAGGTCGGAGAGCACATTGAGCACGTGCTTGTCGATCTCTTGAGCCTCCCGCTGACTCTCTGGTCGCTCTTCTTCGAAAGCGCTCTTCAGGTAACCGATGCGAAGCCCCGCAAGCCTCTCGTCTGGGTCCCAGTTGAACGGTACGTCCCGCGCGGTCGGGTCCTTCCCGTCGGATCCGTGAATGGCGTGCAGCACCAGGGCGCAATCCTCCACACTGCGACACATCGGGCCCAGTTTATCCATGGTCCAAGACAGCGCCATGGCGCCGTGCCGGCTGACGCGGCCGAACGTCGGTCGCAAACCGGTGGCGCCGCAGCGGGCAGATGGCGACACAATCGAGCCCCGCGTCTCGCTGCCGATGCTGAAGCCGACGAGACCGGCCACCGTGGCGGCCCCGGGCCCTGCCGATGAGCCACTCGACCCCTGCTCGAGATTCCATGGATTCCGTGTTCGCCCGCCATACCATCGATCTCCCTGTGCCAAAGCTCCCAGTGTCAGCTTGGCGACGAGAACTGCCCCGGCCTCCTCGAGTCGCTCGACGACCGTGGCGTCTTCATCGATAATCTGCTGCTCGAACGGCTTAGCCCCCCAGGTTGTGCGGTACCCCTTGGTCGCAAGCAAATCTTTGGCACCCCAGGGAATGCCGTGAAGCGGGCCGCGGTATTGTCCCAGCGCGATCTCCGCGTCTGCCCGCCTCGCCTGCCGCACGGCCAGGTCTTCAGTAAGCGTGACAACGCATTCGAGCGTCTGGCCGTGTCGCTTGAGCCTGTCCAGGTACATTTGAGTGAGTTCCACCGACGATACCTGACGCGTGCGAATGAGCTCGGCGAGTTCGGTGACCGGCGCGAAGGCAAGGTCTTCCACATTCGCCGGCCGCGAAACACCATGGGGACGGGAGTAGCGAAACGGTCGTTGTTCCGTCGGCAGTTGTCGCCCCGGGAGTACGGGATCGAACGAAATGGCTGGTGGGACACTGTTGGGGATGCTCACTGAGCGAAGCTGCTTATAGGACTCCAGGTTGCGCTCGAGCCCCTCCACCATCATCTCGCGCTCTTCGTCCGTGAACTCCAGACCGGCCAGGGATTCCGCGTCCGCCAGCATTTCTTTGCTCAACGTGCCCTGCTCCTGGAGCTTTGCCCATAGGGCACCCGGCAAGGCGGTGCTTCCCAATCCGATCGACGAGAAGTACGTCATGAAGCTCCGGCGGTCTATCGTCACGCCGCTGGGAGTCGATGCTGAACCTGCCATGACAGCCTCGCTTGAATCGTGCATGAACCGCTCGATCATTGTTGGCGAACGGCGAACAAAATACCGCCCAGGACGTTGGTCCGCAGGGCACGCTTTCTTTGGAGGGGTGGGGATGGGCTAACTGTCCGCCTGCCCGCCTGCCCGTCTGTCCGCATTGGGGGTTTTGGGGAGTGGGGCCCTAGAACCGGCTTCCTAACCGAAGAGAGATGTTGAACTTCTCAAAGAAACTGAGGTCCTGGTTTACTCTGTTCAGAGGATAGGCGGCGAAGACACCGAAATCACCCAGGAGGACCCCGATTCCTGCATCGTACGCCGCGTCCTCATCCTCCCTAGTCAACGGACCGGGACTGTCGAGAGCCCATGCTCTCCCGGCATCGAAGAACACCGCCCAGCGAGGGGCCAGCTCAAGTAGACCCAAGGGGCCAGCGTTGATGACACGGCCCTGCTCGCCCAGCTGAAGGCCGAGGTAGCCTTGAAGTTCTGCCTGGAACAGGACATAACGGTCGCAACCGTAGCTGGGGTAGAACTCGGCGCCCAGGATGTCGTCCCGCGTCAACAGAAAGCTGCGCGAACCGCAGTCCAGCTGAAAGAGATCAAACCCGGGAAGTGTGCCCATACCTCCGAGCGCGTGCTGAAACTGGGGGGCGAGCGGATCGTTCGTTATCACTCCCCCGGCCACACCCCGGAGTCGGAGATTCGCGTTCCCGATGGTTGTGTAACGACGGACATCCAACTTACCAATCGTGAAGAAGCGCTCCGGCTCCGGTAGGCCGGCGGTAACGCCGTTTGCCGGGCTAGCTTCGACGGTGGGGCTTTCGAGGGTCCCGCCCAGCCCTTGTACAACCAGGCCGGTCGCGAACCAGCCTGTAGCTGGGTCGGCGCCTGTCCGGGTCCGACTGTCGTAGCGCACCAATGCTGCAGCTGAGAGAAGTCCGCCCACTCCCACCAGCGATTGCGCTCTCCACGCATCATTGTTTTTGATGAGCGAAGTTGTTCCACCCGGCGGCACGGCGTCGAAGTGATCCCAGCCAAATGCGAGGACAACCCGAAACGGGCTTTCTCTCGGCCCGTATCTGCCGTAGACGCTCGCCCCCTTACGCTCGAAGTAGTCGCGGAAGTCATC
>JBDHDY010000426.1:0-3341 GCA_039591275.1 Gemmatimonadota bacterium
CATTAATCGCAGCGCCCTCTGCAAGATCGTCAAACTGTTTTCTTAAGTCGTCGCCAATGGCATCTTGCGCCACTAACTTGAGGCTCCTGAAAGACGTTGCCATTGCCTGTGACTTATCAGTAAGCTCGTCAAAGGATTTTGCCGTGTTCTTGACTGCGCCCTGCACCCCACGGGACATCTGCTCGGTTTTGAGCTGCATGTCATTTAGTGCCTTCTCATACTGTCGCTTCTGTCTCTCAAAGTCCTTCAGTATGAGAACTGCCTGTACGCCTACCTTTGGTAGCGCCATCTACTTCCTCTTTTGTGGGAACATAGCCACCACACTCGCCCTTTTTGCCTTACTTCTATACGTCGCCAACAATTGCTCTCTCTCCAGCTTGCTATAGTCCTTGTAGAACTGTTCCTCTGTCTTTCCCAACTCCCAGGCCAGGTCGCATATCTCACACCTGAGATTGTACGTTAGCTTCCCACCCTGCTGTGCCCTGGGGAGCCTCAGCCAGTGGTCGAGTTTCTTATCCCTCCACTTGATCTGGAAAGGACTCCTCGATGCGTTCCACAACCTCCAGATCGACGGATATCAGATCGTTGATAGCGGTTTGTACCCGCGCCGTGTCTACGGGATTGCCCAGTAGATCCCATTCGATCCAGTCTAGCTTCACCCCAGCCGCACCTTCCCTGGGAGTCAAATCAGGATTAGAATAACTGAGAATCGCCAGGAATGGCTCCATATCAAAGTCGTCGGGCGGCTGTTCATCCTTCAGCGCGAAGAGGATGTTTAGCTCCTGAGACTCACGGTCGATCTTGCTGTCTCGTTCGGCGACCGCTATCTCATACTCTGGGTCATCCTCAATCACCATAGAGATTTCTCTGCCAGTAGCAGCCTTCTCGGTGACTATTTTCTTCTGTGGCTCAGGATACTTTTTACTCAGCATCTCGTAGATCCTAAGCACTGGTGGAGCGTATACCTTGACTATCCTACCTGTGGTTAGTTCAACTTCCTTGTAGTTCACTTGATTTCCTTTCTGTTGTGGGAGAGAGCGGCTATCAACCACCCCCTCCCGGTAATCTACGGACTCATCGCCTGTATCTCACCCAGCCCGCCAACAGGTTCCCCTGCCGCGTAAGCCCGGTTGATGTTACAGACTGCCAGTCCGTTCAGACCACTATTGGTAATTAGATTCTCTCGTAGCCAGTTGGCACCCCCATCCAGCGTGCGGAAGAAGTAGAAGTTCGTCCCTGCTCCCCATCGCCTGGTGGCACCGTTGTTGATTCCGTGGATCATCACTAGGTGTTGCTGCTGGGCCTTGTCCGCCGTGCGGATTCTCCTGACCTCGCCACTTGCCGTGGTTGAGCCAGTGAAATCGTCGTCCGTCCAAGTAACCGCACCATCGCTCGATACCCACATACAGTCCCCACCGGCGTCTACTTCCCCGCCGACGTGAACGCGATACTGGGTAGGAGCCTGCACGGTGAAAAGTGCCTCTGTACCATCTGCTGGCCCTGCGGGGTTCGTCCATGCACCATCAATACCGTCAGTTGCCTTGATAATGGTGTTGTTAGAGCCAACCGCGTAGAGGGTCACACCGTCTGGTGTATGGATGTCCCATAGCTCAACGCTTACTCCGGTGGTCGTACCCGTGATCTCCGTCCAGCTTGCACCCTGATCCTCCGAGTACCAGATGTACCCAGCGTTACCGACCGCCAAGATCAGGCCGCTACTGTAGGCAAAAGCCGCATTGACGTTGCTGCCGTCCACAACCCCGCCCATATCGACCTCTGTCCACGAAGCGCCCCAGTCATCGCTGATCGATGCTCTCGCGCCGTACAGTCCACTGACATTCCCCCTGAAGACAATGATCCTCGGAGCCGTCTCTCCAGGTAGGATGACACAGCTACTCAGGTTAGCATCGGTGGCACTAAACGGGTCTACTGCCGCCACTGTCCAGGTAGCCGCACGGTCTTGCGAGTACCACACGTTCGCCGTGGCTACACCGTAGTTGCTATCCGCTACTGCAACTTGCCAGTAGCAAGCACGGATCTCCGCACCACAGTCGCCCTCACAACGTGCCGTTCGGAGAACCGCGATGTCGTTGAACGCCTGTGCCTCGGTGACGCCATTGTTGGAACGAGCTACTGTTACTTGTACAATCTCGACCACGTCCTCTGCGGAGAACTCCACGGACAATCTAATGTCCCCGAACTCCTCCTCGCCGATGAAGTCAAGATTTGCCTCCGACTGGCTGGTCATGGTTGATCGATAGAAATGTCTGATCTTCCCGAATCCCGTATAGTCGGATGGCGAGCTACAGGAACCAAAGTGAACCTGCCAGTCAATGGGGCAGTCCAGAGAGAGCAAGAAGTCCTCTTCCTCGCTGGTGAATGCCTCCACGGTGAACGTAGGTTCTCCAGGGCTACCCTGGATGGTCTCCTTGATGTCGAACTTTCCATACTCGTCTGGGGACTTACACTTGATGTAGGTCGTCTCGCCAAAGTCACGTGACCAGTTGGTCAACGCATGGCAAGCAAACAGGACGAAAGCCTCTCCCACGCCATCTTCCTGTACCCATGTACGAGTATCTTTGTTACTGAAAATCGGTGTACTCTTGGTGGGCATTATCCACCTCCTTCGACTGAGTTAACTGCACCCAGTCCCAACCTTACAACATAAACGCTCTCACGTGTGAGCTGCTCTTTAGCCAGTTCCAGGCATACCACGCGCCGTCCATCTCACCAAGCGGGTTATTGATTCTCTCCGCAGTGAGGACACTGGGTACACGACGGTCCCGCCTGAGCATCATATCGAACAGTGCACAACCGCACGGTTCTACAACCATATATGTATGAGCAAGCCTCATAACAGCCTGCTCCCAACCGGGCACATCGGTTGTTCCAGCCCGGTAATTGACTGTTGCTGTGTGCTCAACGCGGCATATACCGGAGGCACACTGTAGAGATATACACGAACAAAGTGCCGCGTAGCTACACGACCATGACTCTGTTGCGGCATCGTAGTCGGCGAGGGATACCCTAACCTTGCTAATTTGCTCATCTATGACGAATACGCAAGCCGTATAGTCTGTTCCCGCACAGGCTGTACCATTGCAGTAGCAACTACAGGATGGCGGAAATGTAACCGTGGCCTGATCAGATGTGTCTAGGTACTGGCGGTAGATAGTCAGGTCGGCCAGTTTCAACCAGGTAGCGGCAGGTAGGGCAGCGTCGTAGTCGATACAGGTGTCTGTTGTTTGTCCCTCCAGGTCGTCCCATTCGATTAGTTTGCATTGGTCTATCGTGATGACATAGTTAGCACCTACGGTGTCAATGTCGTCGGGGTAGATTTG
>JBDHDY010000427.1:0-3644 GCA_039591275.1 Gemmatimonadota bacterium
CGTGGCCTTCGATTCCTCATGAAAGTACTTGCCGTGAATGAGCGCGGTGAATCCTTCACGGGCGTACTGCTGTACGCGTTTCCACACGTTGAGCACGGAACCGCACGTCGTATCCACCAGGACACAGCCAACTACACGTAACCGCTCCATGTCTCCCACGGTCACGCCAAATGCCGGGATGATGACGACATCCTCAGCGGTAACCCCAGAGAAATCGAATCGACCGTCAGTATCCGGGCGAAGCAGCGTGATCTCCTTCATTTCGAGGCGCTCGTTCACGTGTGGGTTGTGAATGATCTCGCCGATCAGGAAGACCTGCTTGTCGGGGAACTTGCTGCGAGTTTGATATGCGTAGTCCACCGCACGGTCGACGCCGTAGCAGAACCCGAATTCCCGAGCCAGGTGAAACGTCAACCCGCCCGCCGACAGCATGTAGTCTCGCTCGCGAACGAGGTCTACGAGAGGTTTTCAGGCCGAGACCTTTACGAAAGTAGGTCTGCTCCATCGATCTAATGTAACCCCGGTCGGTTATGGGGGAGCCACGTTTAGAAAGAACTTTCCGTGCTCACCGTGTCCGCTTCTTCCTCCGGTATCCGACACCACTCATCCTCCAGCGCCCTGACCTCGATGTCATGGAATACCGCTGCAAACGGTACTGTGTCACGGCTGTTTCTCCCACGCAGCCTGGCTGTCAAGCGGCCGTACAGCCGTTCGGTCAGACTGTCAACAACCACCTCGCCCTCCATTGCGTCAAACACATAGGAGCGTCGTTCTGGATACTCCTGCACACCAACGCGGGCCTGAAAGGGCTCGGGAAGCCCGCTCACCCCGGGGATGACTTCGTAAGAACCGGTAGCACTACCACTGTCTGGTGTGGTGATGAGTACTATCGCGCCAAACCCCTGCCCCCGCGCGACGAGCTGAACGAGCGGCCCATCACCACAACGTCCGGACCATGCCTCCCAGCTTCCCGTCAACCCAAACTCGAACTCCCCCGTGATCGCGGTCGTGAAGTGACCATCTCTCGGCTCCGGAAACTCCGGCAATGGGGGAGGAAGCGTGTCGGTCTGTTGCAGCGAATCGGCCATCGATTGCTCCGATACATCCAGGCTGTCCGAGACGGACGTTCCGTCCTCCTCCGCAGACTCTGACCCGCCACCGCAGGCGAGAAGCAGCGCCAGCACCCATGCCCCACGCCTCACGTCTCCCCCTCCCCTCCCTCGAGCCCCAGCTGTGCCCTGGCCTGCTGCTCTGACAGAGTGAACGGCTCGAGCAGCGCACGGAGTTCTGGGGGGACGGGACGCGGCTTGAGTGTCGACCGATCGGTGCAAACCAACACCTCGTGACCCGCAGCTGCGAGGCGGTTAGCCCCAACGTGGAGGACGTTGAACGCAACTCTCATGGAACTGCCACCGAACTCGGTGAAACAGGCGGCCACGCGGAGCCGATCGTCCAGGCGAGCCGGGTACTTGAAATCGCAATCCAGGTGTACTCGCGGAAGCCAGATGCCGAACCGGTCGAACACATCCGCGTAGGGAATCCCCGCCTCTCGAAAGAGCTCGGTTTCTGCGATCTCAAAGAAGCGCAGATACGCACCGTAGAAAATGATGCCGGCGAAGTCCACATCGGACCAACGGACGTACTCGTCTATGATGAATGCCTGGGATCTCACGCCGAGGAACGTAGACGGTGGAGGATACATCCGGAAGCGCACAACGAGGTCTGAGGCGGGCTCGAAGCACGCGGCCTACTCCTACAAGATCCCGTCTACGGCTTGCCCGGGTTCCGGCAATGTGGCGGGGGTGCCTTTACGGCGCTTGGAGGCTCGGCTTCAGGCCTGGCGGGGCCATTGGGCGCGCTTGTCGCGCTCGAGACCGTAGGCCCTCAAACGGCGCCAGAGCGTGGTTCGCGATATCCCCAATTCACGAGCCGTCTCCGCAAGTCGCCAGCCCGTCTGCTCCAGCATCTTCACGATGGCGTCCCGCTCCCTGTCCGCGAGGGTTTGAGGCTCATCATCCCCCTCCGGAAGGTAGACGGCCTCGCCAACCGTCAGCTGGCCAACCCTCAAGGGGGCGATTCGACCTCCCAGCTGAGCCAATTGCGGCAGTAGCTGGTCGGCGCTCAGGGAGTCCATGGCTGCCAGTCCGTTGACGATCTCGCGGGCCCGCTGGTTCGCGTAGGTCATCCGCCCCGAGGTGTCGAAGATGACCACGCCCTCATTGAAGGCATCCAGAACCGCACGGGCGAGCGGTGAAAAGACGGAGTTTCCCAACTGTCTAAGCTCAGCGGTATCCATTGTATGTGATGGATACGCCGCAAGGCGGTCCAAGGTTTCATCGACCTCGGCCGTTCCCGAAACGAAGTGTCCCATCACCTCCACCCTTGGCCAAAGCCGCACAGAGTCATATATTTGACTGGTCAACCAGTCAATAACGAGGTTCTCACATGCCACCATCCGCCGAGGCAGCAAGAAAGGCCATTCTGGGAGCGACCGAACAACTCCTGCGCGGGCACGGAGCGGGCTCCATAACAGTGGATGCCGTTGCGCAAGCGGCCGGCTGCGCTAAGGGTCTCGTGCACTACCACTTCGGTACCAAGACTGAGCTTCTGAGGGAGGCGCTCCTGACCATGACAGGAGCCCGGGAGACCAAGTGGATTGCCGCGATGAATGCCGTGGCGCCGGAGGACGCCATCGATGAGACGTGGCAGCTAATACTCGAGGAGTCCCAGAACGGTACACTTCGGGCACTGGCCTCATTCGCCGTTACCGGCGACCCCGTTATTGACCGGGCGGTCAGGGATAGCGTGCGTCAGTTCGGGGCGCGACTGACAGACACGGTCGCTTCCATGTTGGATCGAGCCGACCTTACCCCGGCGATTCCCGCTGACCAGATCGGCTGGATGATTGCGGCTGTTGTGCAGGGAACGTGTCAGCACCTAATTGTGGGCGCAGAACGGGAGACTCTGGAAAATGCATACGCCACCGCGTGGCTTGGGGTGCTCTCTCTGACCAGGCCCTCCGGCTAGCGCCGGGGTCGGCGCGGCCGCAGAGGTCGCTTTTGCTTCGCCCGATCGGGTAGTGTGGCTAGAAGCCGCTGGAGCTCCTCGTAGCTTTCCGCGTGGCCGGCCGCGTGCCGACCTCGCAGCACCGTAAATCCAAGTGGCCGATCGACTTGTGGAAGGTCCCGGCGTCTCAGCTTGCGGGCCTTGGCATCCCTCAACCGAAGCCGGACAACCCCAATCCCACCTTCTATGTCGTAGTCCAAAGGCACGCGGTCACCCCTGACAAGAGCGGACGACGGCAGCTCGTCCAGCCTCGCCCGCTCTTCCTGGGGAATGACACTGTCGGGGTCGAGATCGAGGGGCGTGTCGAGAAAGTCGTTCCAGCACTCCACCGAGGTGAGCTGCCGGCGCAGCAGATCGTGAGCCCGTTTGGGATCGGCCTCGCCGAGCTTTCCTCCGGAGCGCCGCCAGTACGCTCCAAAGCGATCCAACGCCCTCCGAACGGCTCCTTGCTGTGCATGGGGGGTGTCACCAGCAACGAGGGCTTTCGCCAGAGCTGCACGCGCACTCTCTGCAAGCTCGGCCGGGAAGCTCCCGCTGAGCGGCTCCCAGCTTCTATCCAGCTCAAAGCCGAAGTACTC
>JBDHDY010000428.1:0-3324 GCA_039591275.1 Gemmatimonadota bacterium
CAACTCCGGCCCCTCCGGGGTAACCAGCGCAAAACACCGCTCCTCCATCCAGACCCCGGGATTGAGGTACCATCTTCCGGCATCCACCTCGACGAGGGCCGAGCGATGGGTGTGCGCCATGACGACGAGATTGAGATCGGCTCGGTCCGCAAGGAGCGCCTGGGCATGGGCTTTCTGAGCCTCAGCCGCCTGGTCGAGCACGTCCGAGGCGCGGGTTCGGCCAGCGAGGAATCGTGACAGCCGCCTGACCAAGCCGTACCCGAGATCGGGATGCACCAGGCGAAACCCGGCCGCCGTGAGGGGGTGCCGCGTGATGGCGTGCATGATCCGCCCCGCAACGTGTTCCTCACCAACGCCGTCCCCATGCGTGACGAGGGCCTTCCATCCGACAAGCTCGACCTCTGCCGAGTCCCGATAGAAGGCCCCCCCGAGCTCCGTCGCCCAGAATCCGCCTCCCCAGCGGTCGTGATTTCCCCCCGTCACGGTGAGTTCGACCCCCGCGCTGCGCAGCTTTGCCAGCGCGGCAAGCGTGGGGAACGCCGATCGTGAGATCACCGACCGGTATTCGAACCAGAAATCGAACAGGTCGCCGTTGATAACGATGTGATTGGCGAGCTGTGGGACCGAATCCAGGAAGCGATGGAACGAATCCGCATCCTGCTCCCGGGGGTCCCCAAGGTGAGCGTCGGCAACGATGACCGCAGCGTTGGGAGGCACGAAACCAGTATACCGGCCGAGTTCAGAGCGGCGCAACTTCCTGCCATTATTGACTTTTCGTGCGGGAGCACCTATCCTTGCCCCCGTTTGCTGGCGCCGTGCTCCCCCGAGCCCCCAGGCGGACAAGTGGCGCATTGCCACACTGGGCCGGCGCTGCTCAGGGCCTTACCGACGTGGCACCGTCGCACCGCCCGCAAGCGCCGCAACCAGGCCCGCGTCCCGTGCATCACGACATCACAGCGGCAGCCCACGCTGCTGCGGCAGGCAGGGGGCCGTCACCCCTACGCAGCCCCGCAGCGGGGCCCGGCGCGGGAAGCTCTGGGGCTGGTGCGTCTGGGTCGGGCCGCTCCGTGCCGGTGGCGATCTGGAACCGGCACATCCACCTCAGCCCGTAGAGCAGCTTTTCGGGGCCGGACACCGACTAACCCCTGACCGTCCGATCACCCAACCGGGGTAATTTGCGGCGCGGGAGAGGGTTCGAGTCGTGGCTCCTGGAGGGGCGGAAGAGGCAGGAGGGGCAGAAAAGGCAAAGGGGACGGGGGGCAGCCGCCGAGCCTTGGTGACGGAGCGGGACGTCGGTCGGTATGCGCACGATGGAAAGGCGTTGAGTGATGGAGACGCTTACTTGGTGACGCCAGCAGCCAGAGACCGGGCGAAAGTCCTGGGCATCTGGAGAGAATCCCGGTGACCGGCCGGGAATCCGCCTTACAGCTTCGAGTCCGCTACGCCGAAACCGATCAGATGGGGGTGGCCCACCACTCCCATTATCTCGTTTGGTGCGAGGCAGCCAGGACGCACCACATGCGCGAGCTCGGGGTCAGCTATCGGGATCTGGAGGCGCAAGGGGTGAGGCTCCCTGTGGTCGACGTGGGGGTTCGCTACCGTGCGCCGGCTCGCTATGACGACCTCCTGCGGATTCGTTGCTGGGTTCGCGATGTGAGAAGCCGGAGGGTAGAGTTCGGGTACATCGTTGAACGGGAGGATGACAGCATGCTCTTGGCGACGGCACGTACTGCTCTGATTGCTGTAGATTCTCATGATGCTCCCACGACGTTTCCTGAGGTCGTTCGTGAACGTCTGTTGGTCACGCCCGATCCGGTACGTCTGTAGTCTCCTCTTCGTTCTTGCAGGTGGATCGGCCGCTGCCCAGGACGAGGCGGCCGTCGAACCTCTTGCGGGTATCCTCGCAGCCGAGGACGCGCGGCGCTTCGACGGGCCCCTCTTCCGTGCCGCCTCCCGCCACCCGAGTCCGGTCGTCAGACGACATGCGGCGCTAGCGATGGGCAGAATCGGGAGTGCCGCTGCCGTGCCAATTCTGCTGGAGATCATTGCGCACCACGATTCCGTCGTCCGTGAGGATGCCCTGTTCGCTCTCGGTCTCTTGAGGGATCCGAGCACGGTGCCTCGCTTGCGTGATCTCGTCCTTAATGCTCCGATGGCAGAGCAAGAGGGAACTCGTGCCGAAGCAGTGGCCGCGGTGGCTCGAATCGGCGGAACGGAGGCCGCGGACCTAATCAAAGAGTTATTGGGCCGGTGGACTGGTGCGGCGAGAGGGAATGAGCCTCCGATAGCGGTGGTGCGCGCTCTCGCTGAAGCCTGGCGACTGGGCCGAGACGCCCCGGTGAGGGAGCTTTCCCAGTTTGCCGAATCCGAGCTGCGACAGGCCCGCGTGGGAGCGATCTATACCTTGAGCAGGCTGCGGTCCCCAGCTCCCGGCGCATCGAACGCTTTAATACGTGCCACCGAAGATCGCGATCCCCTCATACGGTCATTGGCCGTCAGGGCACTCACGGCAGCGTACGCTGACACGGCCGCGCTCGACCATAAGGGGCTGGCCGCACGAGTGGAGAGCCTGGTGGACGATCCAGATCCCAGAGTCAGAACCAACGCCCTACGCGCGCTGCGAACGTTTGGTGGAGATCGTCACGTCTCGGCGGTGTCCGATCGGACGGGTGACACCGATCCCAACGTGCGGGTCCAGGCCCTTGCCACACTAGGTACCATGGAGGGAGAACAAGCCATCAGGACCCTCAGAGATCACCTCACCGGCGGATTCCTTGCAACGCAGCGCCAGGCCCTACTGAGCCTTGCGAGAGTTTCTCCGTCGCTGGCAACTCAGGCGATCGAAGAGTGGCTCGCGTCCAATGACTGGCGACGGCGCTTGGTGGCTGTCCAGGCTCTGAGGGTGGTGGCGGCAGACACGAGCACGGGCGGACTGGATTCGCCTGGAGAAAGCGCACGGACCGTACTCTTGCAGCTGCTGGGCGATCGGGATCCACGTGTGGTGGCGTCGGCACTGACCAGCCTGTTGCCGCTGGACACGATTCTGCAGCGCTCGCTGGCACGAAGGTTTGTTCACCACAGGGACGAGGTGGTGCGAGCCGTGGCGGCGCAACAGCTGATTGAGTGGGCTGACAGCGGTGACATTGATCTCCTGGCCGACGCATACGAATTGGGCGCGGCGGATAGGATTCCGGACGCTAGAATCGCGATCGTGAAGGCCCTAGGCGCGATCGCGGAGCGGGACTTCGTTTCTCGCTCGATGATCGAAACGAGATTCCTCGCCCGGTTTCCCACGTGCGATAACTACTTGGTGAGGCATGCTGC
>JBDHDY010000429.1:0-3743 GCA_039591275.1 Gemmatimonadota bacterium
CGTTGCGCGCGGGCGCTTCCGCGATGTTTTGGTGGTCGCGGAGATCTCGCTCGCCGTGGTGCTGCTCGTGAGCGCAGGGCTCGTAATGCGAAGCTTCGCCAATCTCACGGCGGCGGATCTCGGATTCAATTCGCAGAACCTACTCACCATGCAGGTGATCCTGCCGCCTACCGATTTCGAGGAGAGTGACCAGCGGGCAGTGTTCTACCGGGCGGCCCACGAGGAGATTGCAGCTTTGCCCGGAGTTAGGTCGCTGGCAATGTTCACGCCAATGTTTGGTGGATGGACCAATCGGTATGTGGTCGCAGACCGCCCGGTGCCGTCGCCCGGCGATTCTTACGTCGCGGACATTCAGACTGTGTCGCCCGGCTACTTCCGCACTATGGAGATCGCCCTTCTGCAGGGGCGCCACTTCAGCGATCAAGATCGGTCCGACACGCGGCCAGTGATCATGGTCGACGAGACATTTGCTGGCAGGCACTGGCCCAACGAGGATCCGATAGGCAAGCGAGTCAAGCTCGGGACGGATCCGGCGTCGGCCAGACCGTGGTTCGCACGTTAAGAGCCGCGGCGTGGAAGCAGAGTCGCGGGAAGCGGTGTATTTTCACCTCTCGCAGACAGCCCGATACCACCACATCTTTGTCGTCAAGACCGAGTCCGCTCCCGAACAGAGTGTCAACGCTGTCACCACGGTCCTCGCAGGTTTGCTTCCCAACCGACCGATCTTCGGTGTGCAAACGATGAAGCAATACCTGGGAGTCCGTCTGGCAGGTCGTCGAATCACTCTGGTCATGCTCGGCGTCTTCGCGGCCATCGCACTGCTGCTCGCCGCCGGTGGGATCTACAGCGTCATCGCCTACTCGGTCACTCTGCGCACCCAGGAATTCGGTATCCGTACCGCCCTCGGCGCAAGCTCTGGTGACGTTCGCCGCCTGGTGCTCAAGAGCGCCCTACGGCTGACATCGATAGGTATCGGATTGGGGCTGGGGACGGCGCTATTCGCAACGTCGCTGCTGTCAAGTATGCTGTTCGGCGTGGCTGCGAGGGATCCCATCACGTTCGTCGGCGTAGGCACGGTGCTCACCATCGTGGCGCTGGCCGCGAGCATGATTCCGGCCGTGCGTGCGACGAGGATTCTGCCAATGGTGGCATTGCGAGACACCTAATCACAGATGGACGCAGAAACAGGCAGGTTGCCGCAGATCGCGAATCGTCAATCGCAGCAATCAGCGTCGATCTGTGGCTGCTATCGACAACCGTGAGACATACAGTGAAAGACATAATCCGGCTACCAGTCTGTGCTGTCGTCGCTGCTGCGCTTGTTCATTGTGGCGACGCTAGTATTGAATCCGTCGCGAGTAGTGAAGTCGTCGCGCGGCGCATCGAACGTATCGAGCGTGGTCTGCCGCAAGCCATCGCTATCAGCGGACAGGGCCCCCGAACCACCACAATATTCGAATTGATGGAGCGATATCGCGTGCCCGCGGTCAGCGTCGCGGTGATCAATGATGGCAGGATAGAATGGGCCAAGGGGTACGGCGTCATTGAGGAAGGAGGGCCGGCCGTAGACTCCGCAACGCTCTTTTTTGCCGGACAGATCGGCCAAGGCATCGCTGCGATGGGTGCGTTGCGGCTCGTCCAGGACGGGCATATCGATCTCGATGAAAATGTAAATGGCAAGCTGACGTCGTGGCGGATTCCGGAGAGCGAATTCACCCGCGGTGAAGCGGTTACCCTCAGGAGGATCTTGAGCCACAGCTCCGGTCTTTCGCTCACTTACCTTCCGGGATACCAAGACGGGGAGCTGATACCAAACCTCCAACAGGTGCTCGATGGAGAGGCGCCGGCGAAGAATGCACCAGTGCGAGTGGAAGCTATCCCTGGCTCCCGGACACGCTATTCAGCCGGTGGATATGTAATCCTCCAACAGTTGCTGAACGATCTCTTGGCCAGACCGTACGACGAGTTCATCCGTGCGACTGTGCTCTTGCCGCTTGGGATGCGTCGAAGCTTTCATGCACAACCACTTCCAGATAACCTTGCCGCAAATGCAGCGTCAGGACATGAGCAATCGGGGGCGGTGGTCACTGGGCGCTGGCGAATCTTTCCGGATCTCGCGGCAAACGGTCTCTGGGCGACCCCCTCAGATCTCGCCCGCTTCATCATTGAGCTCCAGCAGTCGTTTGCCGGTGAGTCAAACAAGATTCTCTCGCAGGGAATGGTCGAGCAGGTCCTCCTGGAGCACGGAGAAGGTCGCGGACTTGCATTCGAGCTTGGCGGTCAGGGTTTGTGGCGCTCTTTCCGGCTCGAAGGTCACGGCAACAACTATCTGAGCGAGCTGTTCGGATACGTTACCCAAGGCAAGGGCGCGGTCGTCATGACGAATTCCGCAAACGGTGAGGCCGTGAAACTCCTGGTCCTTCGGGCCATTGCGGCCGAGTATGGTTGGCCCGACTTTCGACCACTCGAGGTTGAAGTAGTTGAGCTTTCCGATGACGTTCTAAATGAGCTGTTTGGGCGCTATTCCCATCAAGGCGGTGAGCCATGGCTCTTGAAGCGGGAAGGTGAACGAATCCTGCTCGAAAGGGGAGGAGAGGCAAGAGCAGTCAGAGAACTGGTCCCCTTGTCGGATAACCTGTTTATCGAGGCTGTCTTTGGCCTGCAATATGAGGTGGAGCGCACCGCAGATAGGTCGGTAACGGGACTCACGGTGATCATGGACGGTAGACGTCTCTTCACACTGGACAAAATAGACTGAACGGCTCGCCTGCCCCCGGTTCGGGCTCTCGGTGCGGCCGCTCTACAACGTCCTCTGCCTCCACAACTCCCTTTCGCTAAATCAAATACGTGGCACCGCCAGGGGCGTGGGGCAACGTACCATCCGCAGTCACCTGCATGCTTGTGTGCCTATCGGCGGCCCTCGCTGCGGCGTGCATTAGCGAGTTCCCCCAAGCTGTCCACCTCCCCAGATCACTCCTGGGGCTTGAGGAAGCCAGGCCTGTTCTCCAATTTCTAAGGGATAGCGCTCCGACTTGATTCCGCCGAGGCGCAGCTCACGCAAAACCCAAGGTGCATAACATGTTGAAGGCATATCGCGAGGGATTCGCCCGGATCTCGGTCTGTCTCGTTACCGCGAGCATAGTGCTCGTTTCGACGTTGGGTGCCCAGACCGTCACGGCCCCCCAAGAGCAATTCGGCTTCGGGATCGGCGCCGACTACCACCTTGCCAACTACAGCCAGCTATCGGCGTACTGGACGAAGCTTGCCGAAGAGTCACCTCGGATGGTGCTGGATGAGATTGGCAAGACCGAAGAGGGTCGCCCCCAATACATGGCGATCATCACCTCGCCCGAGAACCATCGCAATCTTGCACGGTACCGCGAGATCGCCGCAAGGCTCGCCAGGGCAGAGGGGCTGACCGACGAAGAGGCGCGAGCCCTCGCCGAAGACGGGAAGGCGGTGGTGTGGGTCGACGGGGGGCTCCACGGCACAGAAGTTCTAGGCGCACAGCAACTCATGGAGCTGGTCTATTACATGGTTAGCCGGAGCGATCGCGAGACCATGCGGATTCTGGACGACGTGATTCTTCTCGCTGTTCACGCCAATCCGGACGGGATGGAGCTGGTGTCGGATTGGTACATGCGCAACCCCGTGCCGGAAGAACGATCTCTGGCGGGTGTCCCGCGGCTCTATCAGAAGTATATCGGCCACGACAACAACCGCGATTTCTTTCTGGCGAGCCA
>JBDHDY010000430.1:0-5761 GCA_039591275.1 Gemmatimonadota bacterium
GTCGCTGGACCGTGTGGCCGCACTCTTCGGTGGTATCGAGCTTCGGTCCGTCACGCTCAAGCCCGTGGGGCTCGAGGAAGTGGTGGCGGAAATGACGCAGGAGGGTAGGCCGGTACGAGCATAGGCTGATCCGCACCGCAGCTGCTTCCCGATCACCAGCCGTCGCACTCGTCGCAGTCATTGACGCAACGCTCAACGAACGCGACAAGCGCGACCGCGACGTCTCAACACGAATCCAAAGCGCAATGGCGGCAGGAAGGGTCCGCGATAGCGGCACCATCGCCGCCGTATCAGCGGCAGCGACTTCGGCAAGCAACCCAATCTTGTGCTGACACTCAAAAGTGACATATTTGGGTTTGCTTTGAAGTACGGCTTCCGCAAACAACCAAGGTCAGTGGGGTGACGTGCGCCGGGCGGTTGTGCCCACGACGAACCACTCCAGGTGCCCACTTACCGGTCTTTCACCAAACACCGGATCCCGAATGAACATGTACAACGTCTATATCCGGGGAACGGGGTCGTATGCCCCTGATAACGTTGTCCATAATGACTTTTTCGACTCCGTCGGGTCCTCTGACGCGTGGATATTCAAGAATCTCGGCATCCGGGAGCGTCGGATATCCACGGGACAAACAACCAGTGACTTAGGCGCATTGGCTGGGCAACGGGCCATTGAGAATGGAGGATTGACGCCCCTGGACATCGATCTGATCATCGTCGCGACGGCGACACCAGATCGACCCTGTCCATCGTGCGCCAGCTTCGTGCAAGAAAAGCTGGAAGCATGGAACGCGGCAGCCTTCGACATTGCCGCGGTGTGTTCCGGCGCCTTGTTCTCCATTGCCACTGCCGTGCAGTTTGTGCGTTCCGGCATGTACCGCAACGTGCTGGTCATCGGTGCGGACACCTTTTCGAACATCACCGATTGGAACAGACGCGACGCAGTCTTTTTCGGGGATGGTGCCGGTGCGATGGTGTTGTCCCAAACCACACAAGACAAGGGATTCATCGATTTCCTCTTGCACACGGATGGTCGAGGCAAAGAACACTTCACCGTCCCGGCAGGAGGCTCAGAACAACCAGCCTCCATCCAGACCATCAACGACGAACAACACTTTTTCCAGATGAATGGCAAAGCGGTGTTCGAGACCGCCGTTGACGTGGTCCCAACATGCATTGCAGAACTTCTCACAAAGAATGCTGTCGCGATTGAGGACATCAAATGCCTGCTGCCGCATCAAGCAAGCATTCGAGTCCTTCAAGAGATTGCACGACGAATTGGTCTGCCTTTTGAAAGAGTGAAGACCAACATGGACCGATACGCCAACACGTCCGGCGGAACGATTCCCATCGTCCTGGACGAAGTGCACAGAAACGGTGACTTTAGCGAAGGGGACCTCGTGTTATTCGCCGCTGTCGGTGCCGGATGGACCTGGGGCGCCGGGCTCTACAGATGGTAAACCCATTGTGAATCAACCCAACCGCAACGCATGCTCGAGAATCAAACGTACTTGATCACCGGCATCGCCGATGAACATTCCTTGGCCATGTTCGTTGCTAAGGAAATCATCAAGCACGGTGGCAACGTCATCTGCACGGGATTGGGTGTGAGTCCCTTTCATTCTGATTTGTCTGTGAGGGCGCAGAAATATCTCAGCGAGACCTTTGAGGATTGTCGATCAGCTGTCGAGCGAGAACTGGGAAGTGCCAGGGTCGAGGTGTTGGATGTCGCGTTGGACGAGAACATCGACGCCTTGGCACACAAATTCCGGGACGAAAACATCCAACTGAATGGGTTTCTTCATGCGATCGCGATGGACAAAACCATTCGGAACAAGACCGTCAAAGCCCTGCTCGATGTCACGACAGATGAGTTCAGCGACACGATGCACATCTCGGCGTTTTCACTCGTCCGATTGGCACATTACCTCCTCAAGCACGATGTCCTGCGGCCAGGCGCCTCCATTTGTTCATTGAGTTACATCGCGGCCGAAAAAGTGACGGCGCATCCGTACCGCAACATGAGCATTGCCAAGGCCGCTCTCGAGAGAATCACGATCGAATTAGCCGATGAATTGGGACGAAAGTACGGTATCCGAGTCAATGCGGTGCGCTTTTCACCCTACTTGGGGAGCAAAGCTGGAACTGCAACCTTGACTGAAGTCGATGTCGAGACCTCGGCACGCATGAGTCCGCTTGGGAATGCACTGCCTTTGGACCTCGCCCGCGAAGTCGTTCATCTGTTTCGACCCAATAGCCGCATCACCGGAGAAATCCGGCATGTGGATGGCGGGTACCGCATCACGGGGTAAGGCAGCTGCCCGTCTGCAGGTATGGGTGTATGACGGTACGCGGGTATCCTGACGCCCTACGCGCTTACCCTCCTGCCAGCGCTGCAGCTGACAGCTGACAGCTGACGGCTGATAGCTGAAAACTCACCCCGCTCGGCCAATCGCTGCCAACGCCCGCTCCGGCGTCATCGGGAGCCGGTAGACCCTGGCGCCGGTGGCGTCGAAGATCGCGTTCGCGACCACCGCACCCATGTTGATGATGCCCGGCTCCCCTCCGCCTTGCGGCGGTTGGTCGTCGTTGGGTACGAACACCGTCTCGATCTCCGGCATCCACGAGCCTGCGGTCCGTCACGCTCAAGCCTGTGGGGCTCGAGGACGTGGTGGCGGAAATGACGCAGGGCGGTAGGAACTAACCGCCCAACCGCCTAACCGCTTAACCGTGAAACCGCCGCGCTATTGGAGTGCGAGAATCAGTCCTGCCAGGGGTGCTAGGGTCGCGACCCAGAAGCCGAACATCCACCTGAGCATGCTGACGCGCTGATCGGCAAGGGTGGAGTGAACCCGACTGACTTCACCCGTGAGCATGGCGTGAAACTCGGTGCGCAGGTCGGCACCCAGCTTCGCGAGTTGCTGCTCCACCTGGCTCAACCGCGAGTCCATCTTGATTTCGAGCTGCGCCAAGCGCTGTTCGACCTTGGCATCGGCCTGAGCGAACCGTTGCTCGACCTTGGCGTCGAACCGCTGGAAGTTCAGCTCGTTGAGCTCGCGCAGATCCGCCCGATAGGTGGCGTCCACGGCATTGAACCAGTCCACAAGTTCCTGGGCGAGGTCCTCACCGAGGCGCTCGTAGAATTTCTGTGAGAGTCTGGCCGTGACTGGCATGGTGACGCTCCCCCTGTGGTGCGCCACCACCATACATCTTACGCTCGGCGGGCCGAGTACCGAAAGGGCTCGCGGGTGTGTCGGTACGTTGCCGGCGGTGTGCTCATCGCAGTGCTATCACAAGCATTGTCCAGCTGACGAGACCGACGAGCTCCCTGAGACGCGTTTCGAGCGGTGCAACGTACTGGCGGTGGTGGAGCCAATCGAGGTCGGTACGCTCAGCGAGATCCATAGGTGCCCCCCGTGCTGGTGAGGTGCTCAGCCGAGTATACGCTCGGCCGGCCGAGTCGCGGAAGGCGGTAAGGAACAAGGTGGGAGGGTGGTAAGGCCCAACCGCCTAACCGCTCAACCGCGTAACCGCCTACCGCCTTACCGTTTTGCCATCCTACCGCCCTTAGCAGGCGCCGCATGCCGTCGCTGACGCTCCGGCATCGGATCAGGGGGATCGCGGACCGCGACCCCCCTGCGCATTTTGTGGTAGATTAGGGTTCGGTGGTCGGTGGCCAGCAACGGCTCAGGAGAATGCTTACCCTCCTACCGTCTTACCGCCCGACCGCCCTCCGGGACGTAGCGCAGTCCGGTTGAGTGCAAGCGCAGCGCGGGCTCGCGCTCGCACTCCTCCTCGCCGTCGCTACGCTCCGGCGTCGGATGAGCGCAGTTGCTTGCGGGCTCGCGCTCGCACTCCCGCCGCGCGTCGCTGATGCTCCGCGACGGCGTGCGCACCTGAATGGGGTTGAGCACGCACCGCTTAACCAGCCCGCTTCGCGGGCGGTATCGCGCTGGTGCTCGTCCTCGCCGTCGCTGGCGCTCCGGCATCGGATCAGGGGGATCGCGGACCGCGACCCCTGCAGGATCTAGGTAGATTGGGTTCCACGGGACGTAGCGCAGTCCGGTAGCGCACCTGAATGGGGTTCGTGTTCGCGTCAGGGCTGATTTCACCAAGTTGCTGTAACGCAGTGAGTTGATAGAGAAGGGGTGCGAACGCCGAACGTGACGTTCGCACCCTTTCTGCACCCTTCCGTGCACAGAAACGTGCACACTCCTTCCATCGCCTCTGCCTCAGCCCCTCGCAGCGTGCTGTGTGTGTGTCTTCTGCCTCTGATCGGACCCCTCTGGGTCCCATAGGTCCCAATGCCCAGGACGGCACCGAGGGGCCAGCCGGAAAGGAAGGAGAAGGGTTCCCGTCACACACCGGGCGGGAATGGTCCGAGCCTTGGAGCGCAAGACCTACATATCGCGGATGGAAGAGCGCACCAGCCTCTTTTCCATGCCTGGCCTCAAGCGAGCAATCACGTCTCGGAGTAGATCCTGGAACCACTCGCCCGCGAATGGGGACACGTAGATATCATGGACCAACGTGTCGAGGTCCACAGCCACGTAGCGACCTTGGTCCAGTCGGTAAGGCGGGATCAACCCGCCCTCTGATCGAGGGTAATGCAATACGAAGAGCCGAAGCTCCCTTTCGAACTCGTAAAACTCCTTGTAATCAACCTGAAACGGGTAAGGCCAGCCGAGGCCACGAAGTCTGTGTAGGTCACCCTACCTATGTAGACGTCCTCGGGATAGGGATCTTTCCCAGACTCTATGGCTTTGCGCAGATGGCTCACTGATGTTCTGATGGCAGCTCCGTACTTGGCACCTCCGAGGTAGATCTTCCAGAGAGCGTAGGATTCTTGGCGTCCCAGCGACCAGCAGTTGACCAGCGTGAGATCTCGCATCGGGCTATGCTGATGCGAGAACGCTGCTAGTTCTTCCTCAAGATCTCTGCCGGACATTCCGGCCTTCTCAAGTTCCTTCCGCTTAGCAGACTGCACAGCATCCGGCATCGATACTTCGTAGGCGTCCGTGAGCTTCTGCGCGTTGACAAAGAAGAGCCTCGCGTTGGTGAGCAGATCGAGAAGCTTGTCTAAGCCAAGGTATCGCCACGCGATGAGATTGCCGTGCGGTGCGTCCAGACTCTTATGGCTCTTGAATCGCATACTTATGAAGATACTGCGTACAGTCGAGCGGGTCCCCCCAAAGCCATGGACAGACACGGGACTCGCAAGCGCCCCCGTGGTAGGGCTCTCGGATCGGGTGCGCTGGATCGAGGAGCACGGGCCACCGCTCCAGCCGGGGGGACTAGGGCCGCGCCAGGCGGTGTGTTGAGACTCTGTTGAGCGTTGTGGTCTATGGTGAGCCCACCGACCTGGAGCACTCGATGCCCGAGCGCGACCGCTGGCATGCCCCCGATCTGGCCTGAACACCTCGACGACATCCGCGAGCTATTGACCGAAGAAGAATGGGAGAAGCTGCTGAGGCGGCACTGGAGCCCGTGGCCGGTGGAAACGACACCGCAACTGAAAGCCCCGAACGCCGCGTGACGCTCGGGGGCCAAAACGCTACCGCCCGGCGTGGGGCCGGGCGGAGGACTCGTTTGAGGGGGCGAGGTGGGACCACGTCGCTGCGACCTCAACGAGTCATGCGGTCACTTACCCTTTTCGTCCTGCGATGCACGTCCGGCGGTGAGCATCCGCTCTGCGAAGTCGAGGCGTTCCTGCATCTCGGCCAACTGTGCTCGTGTGTAATTGAGATCGTCACGCAGCGCA
>JBDHDY010000431.1:0-3317 GCA_039591275.1 Gemmatimonadota bacterium
GGCATTCCCAAGACGAGCCAGAAGCCCGGCGTAGCCTACCATGATCCCATCGTGGAAGGAGCCCCTGGCCACGGTGAGGGACACAACTCAGGGCAAGCCGTCAACGTCACGGCCGCTCTCGCCTTGAAGAAGGTCATGGAGCGTGAAGGCCTTACGGGCACCCTGGTGTTGTGGCCCGGTGTGGCGGAAGAGCTCGTGGCCACGAAGGCATACTTCGTGCGCGACGGGTACTTCACAGACATCGACGCCGTGATTTTCACCCACGTGAGCAGCAACCTCAGTGTAGCATGGGGTACCGGAACCGGCACCGGCCTTGTGTCGGTGGAATTCACGTTCGACGGGCAGTCCGCCCATGGCGCTGGCGCCCCGTGGCGTGGGCGAAGCTCCCTCGATGCGGTGGAGCTCATGAACGTGGGATGGAACTACCGGCGCGAGCACCTGCGTCCGCTCCAGCGCTCTCACTACGTGGTCTCGGACGGAGGCGACCAGCCCAACGTCGTACCTTCCAAGGCCTCGGTCTGGTACTACTTCCGGGAGATAACGTACCCGGAGATCAAGAAGAACTTCGACACCGGTGTCAGAATTGCGCAGGGCGCCGCCCTCATGACCGACACGGAGATGAGCTATCGCATCCTCGGATCGGCCTGGCCCAGGCACTTCAACAAAGTCATCGCCGAGACGATGTACGAACACATCAAGCAAGTGGGCCTGCCCGAGTGGACTGAGGCGGATCAGGCGCTAGCCAGGGCCGTGCAGCGCGAGATGGGGAGCGAAGAAACGGGACTCGATACCGAGCTCGACGAGCTGGGCGTGCCACTGGAATCCCCTCGAAGCGGCGGATCCGATGACATCGGCGACATCTCTTGGGCCGTCCCGACCGTTACGTTGCGCTTCCCCTCGAACATGCCCGGTCTACCCGGCCATCACTGGTCCAACGCCATTACCATGGCTACTCCCATCGCCCACAAAGGGGCAACTGCTGGCGCCAAGGTGGTGGCGATGACGGCTCTGGATCTCTTCACCAAGCCGAATCTAGTTGAAGAGGCGTGGAAGTATTACCGAGAGGTCCAGACGAAGGACATGCAGTACACACCACTTATCTCGGCCGATGACGTGCCTGCAACTCATTTGAATGAGGGTATCATGGCCGAGTTCAAGGCAGAGATGGAGAAGTACTACTACGACGAGACCAGATACGACTCATATCTCGAGCAGCTCGGCATCACGTATCCGACGTTGAGACCGTGACCTTCGGGGAGGTTAACAGCAGCGCAGTAGGGGAGTAGTAGTAGGGGTGTAGCATGCTACGAGGGCGTAGCATGCTACACCCCTACGGCTACCGCTGATCCAACCGCAACACGGTCTGCAGCAAAACGTTCGCACCGTTCTCGATGTCTGCGGGGCGAGTGAACTCACGCGGCGAGTGGCTCACGCCGTCCACCGAAGGCACGAAGATCATTCCCATCGGACCGATCCGGACGAGCTCCTGAGCGTCATGTCCGGCGCCACTCGGCATGCGTTGACCAACGAGTCCAAGATCGGCAACCGCCTCCTCGATCACGCTACGGATGTCGGGATCCGACAGAGCAGGATCACTCATGACACCGGGCTCGAAGGCGAACCTCGTTCCGTACTGCGGAGCGATCTCTCGACCTCTTGATTCGATTCGCTGCCACAGCGCTTCGATTTTCTGGGTCGACAGATCGCGCAGCTCCACCGTGAGCGTCACCTCGCCGGGAACAACGTTAGGTGCGTTGGGACTCACCTGGAGCCTACCCACGGTGCCCACCTGACGGCCGGGCTCCGAGCGGACGATTTCATCCACCGCCATAACGAGCTCGGAAGCAGCGAGTAGAGCATTCTGCCGTTGGTTCATGGGCGTGGTGCCGGCATGGTTGGGAACGCCCGTGATGGAGACGTAGTAGTGATGAATCCCGACGATTCCCTCGACGACACCGATGGGGATTCCCGCCCCATCCAGAAAACCACCTTGCTCTACATGGAGCTCGAGGTACGCCTCAATGCTTCCCGACGCGGCCGCGGTCGCTGCGATCCGTTCGGGATCGCCTCCGATTGTCGGTAGGTGTTCTGCCAAGGACATGCCGTCCGCTCGAGGACGTCGCAGTTCGTCTTGGGGCAGATTGCCCACAAAACCCTTGGCGCCAAAGCTCCCTCTCTCCTCATCGCTCCAGATCGTGACTACCAGTGGATGTCGGTTGCGGTACTGCTTCCCCGCCAGCGTGTGTGCCACCTCAATGGATGCCATGGAACCGACATTGCCGTCGTAATTACCGCCGTTCGTGACGCTATCGATATGCGAGCCAAACAGGATCGGCCGGGCGCCGGCAGCCGTGCCTTCCTTACGGCCCAGAATATTCCCTGTCGCATCGATGTGCACATCGAATCCGGCCTCTCGCAAAAGCCCCATGACAAGACGCCGGCCCGCCACGTCCGCGTCACTGAACCCGGTGCGGCTCACTCCCCCCTCCGGCGTGCGGCCGAACTGCGAAAGATCGGCCAGGAACCGATTTACCCGCTCGCCGTTGACCCGCCAGTTCTTCCACTCGTCGCCCTGGGTAGGGTAGCGACGCAGCGCAATGCCAACGGATGCAGCTGTCATGGTGTGTGTGAATGTTCGTCTGTCCATTGCGGTCTCGAAATTCTATGCGTTCGCCGGACTCGCGTCGCTCGTTTCCTCAGCACGTCGGTCCGGGAAGTCCTTTCCGATCTCAGTTGCGGCCCGCAGCGATAACGCCACGAACGTGAGCGTCCCATTGGCACATCCGCCTGTCGGCATGGTTGGTGCGCCCACAACAAAGAGATTCTCATGATCGTGCGTGCGCCCATAGGAGTCCGTCACGCTCGTCGCGGCGTCGTTGCCCATGCGGCATCCACCGGCTGGGTGATCCTGGACGTCCTGAACTCCCACGGAAAGAGTTTTGCCACCGCCGGCCCGGACCACGTCTTCGAAGACCCCCCTGATGTGGTTCTCAGTGTACTCGCGCAGGGCTATCGATTCCTGGCTGTCTCGGAACTCGATGCGAGGCATGGGATCACCCCACTGGTTCGTCGTGTTGGCATCGAGCGTTACACTGCTCTCCCGCGCAGGAAGCACATCGTAATACGCCCGGAGCCTTGCCGCGCCCCGTTCCGAGCGCCTTCGCCAATCATCCATGACCGCGTCACCCAACAGAATATCCCCCGCATCGTTCCTCAATCGAGGGTTACGGCCCACCGTTGATTCCCAGATTCGCAAATCATGCCTCACGTAGCGGGAGAGTGGCCCCGGGCGTTGGAACCGCTTCGATAGCAGGCTA
>JBDHDY010000432.1:0-3312 GCA_039591275.1 Gemmatimonadota bacterium
ATCCCACCAAGAGTCGAATTCACGCTGCACGATGCCGGTCCAATCTTCCTTTCTAACGACCTGCTGCCAGACATCCCAAATGGCCGCTACGATGGCCAGCTGGGTGCCACAGTAGTCTACCGGGATATCGTCGATCGTTAGGTCTTCGTCGCCGGACGCGTGCACGATGAGACGCTCCAGACGTTCCTCGAGGGGTTGTCGCTCGAGAGTCTCGATCTTCTTGACGTCGCACACCTGTGCAAGCTCCTCGGGAGATTCAGTGTTACTCCAAAACCCGCGGGGCTCGAAAACCAACAATCCCCCTCGACCTTCATTCAGAATGGCGAACGGCATCAGCCAGAATGGCGTCTCCACATCCCCGGCAATCTGCCCCTGCAGGGTATCCGGTACGAATGGCAGGCGGGGCAACGTGCGGGTTGTGGATATCTCTTCGGCTATCGCAGCGGTTTCCGGCGGCGAGAATTGGTGAAACAGACTCTCCACGCCCGGGAAGTTGGGGAAGGCGCTCACTTCGACGGAGCGAGACCGATAGTGCTGCGTCTCGGAGCCGCAGTATGGACCCGAGCAATACGGTAACAGGGGAGACTCGAGCCAGTCCTCCAGGGTGATCGAGATGTCCTCGACCTCGCCCTCGTCGGGCTCATCCAGGCCGTCGTCCGGGCCCAAGTCCCAATCCGATCTTGCCTCAGTCATCCGCAAAGCACCTTGCCAGGTCGTCGACCCCCGGGACCATATCAACACCGAAAACTCTGAAATCGCCCATCCAGCGGGCCTCAGGCTCCTCCGAGTATCCTCACGGCCCGTTCGAAAGTCCCAGAGAGTCGTCATATAACCGTGACCGTCCCGTGGTTCTGTGAGGTAGGTCGCATGTTCGGGAGGAGGGAGGAGGGAGGAGAAAAGAGGGGAGGAGGAAGGTCAGGCGTGAGAGGTAAGAGGAGAGGAGGTCCGGCCCACTCCACAGCTGCTAGCTAATAGCTGCCAGCTGTTGACTCTCCATACCCGGCCGCTGCCGGCGGAAAGCTACCAGCCACCGCCCATGCAACACCCCTGCCCTGCACCGCCAAACAGGGGCGGGGAGCGGGGCAACCAAAGAATCAATCCGCGTTTATCAGCGTTCATCTGTGGCCAATAACAAACCCCGGGGCTTGCGCCTGGGGTTGGCACCCACCCTGCGGACTAATCCTGCCGTTGCCGCCGTGGGGATGGGCGGTGCGGAGCCGTGGCTGCCGTGCGTGGGACAGCGGAGAGGCGCTGCTGCCGCAACCACTGACTCATCTTTTAGACAATTCCTTCTGTCTATCAAGATGACTCACCCCTTCAGTCATCCACTTGGGCGCCGCTTCACCCTTTAGATGGTGACCGAACCATTGCAGGATGCGTCGGTGGTAGTCGATCTGGTTTTGCTTCTGTCTGAGTCCGTGGTCTTCGCCGGGATACACGAGCATCACGAAGTCTTCCTTGCCGGCCCGGCGCGCGAAGTTGTAGAACTCGATCCCCTGATGCCAATCCACCGTACCGTCAGCATCACCGAACATCATCAACATGGGAGTGTTGAGTTGATGGACGAACGCCGCGGGTGAGTTGCGCACGTGGGCGTCGAAATCTTCCCAAAACGGCACCTCCATGCGGGCTTGGCCGGTCTCCCAGTGACCGGTCTCCGGCAATCCTGGTCTCCAGTGAATCGCACCCATCATGCTCAAGAAATTGGTGAGGGGGGCCCCCGCCACCGACGCGGCGAAGATGTCTGTCTGGGTCGGGATGTACGTCGCCTGATATCCGCCCCACGAGTGCCCCACGAGACCGATGCGTTCAGGGTCCACCAGTCCGCGGTCCACGATTGCGCTGACGGCCGGCTCTACGGCCTCCACCGCCGACCTACCGGGGTCGCGGTCACGATACACGATGTCGGGAAGAAGCACGAAGTATCCCTGGCTCGTGAACACGGAGAAGTTGTAGTAACTCCGCTCCGACGGAACGACGTAGGAGTGCACGCGTTGCGACAAGATCTCATAGGTGTAGACGATCATCGGATACCGCCGCGACGGATCGTAGCCGGCGGGATAGAGGAGCGCGGCCTGGAGCGGTCGTCCGGTAGAGCTCACAAAGTCGACGAGTTCCGAACGCCCCCAGGCGAAGTCTTGCTGGAAGGGATTTGTCTCGCTGACCTGTCGGCCATCGCGCAGGATCGGTCCGCCCACGAAGGCGTCCGGCGAATCGTCGAAACTCTGCTTCATATAAAGGAAAACGTCTGCACTGTCCGCACGGGCAAGATTCGTGACGCGCTTGTCTTCGAATAGCAACTGCTCAGGTGCTCGCCCTAGTCGGACTCGGGCGTAGCCGCCCTTCTTGGTCCGCTCTCCGAACAGTGAGAGGTAGAGATACTCGTCACGGTCGATACCCTCGTCGTCGTCGTCCAGGGACACGTAGCGGTGCCTCACCTTCTCGTCCACTCCGTTCGTCAGGCGCTCTGCAGTCGAGCCATCCGGTGAAAGGCGCCATACATCGTACTTGTCGTACACCAGCACCTCGTCGTCCCCCTCGATCCAGCCCGCCACGCCATAAGGCGGGTATTGCTGCACCGGGTAGTCATATTCTTCTTCATCATACGCGAACACCGTCGGTACATCGCCCGTAAGATCCAAGTGCCGGCCGGTGTTGATATCATAGGTCCAGTAATCCTCAGCCTTGAAGTAGAGGATGTACCGGCCCATAGCACTTCCGCCAAGGACGTGACGGACGCGCTCTAGTATCTTGTGGCGCTCTCCTGTCTCAACGTCGATGAGATACACATCTTCGTACTCACGACCGAACATGGTCTCGAACCGATACGGTTCACCCCATGTCTCGGTGGCGTGGCGGCCCCCTTCCAACACGTCCACCCTTTCCATGAGGTTCGTTCCAAGTTGCACGAAGCGATCGCCATCGAAGTGCCAAGCACAGAGCATGGTGCGCTCGAGGTCCCTGTCTTCTTGCGCCTGCTGCATCGGGACGATGCGAAAATCCTTGGCGTGCCAGATCTGGACGTCAGACACCTTCTCTTTCTTCGTGCTCGTCGAATCGACTTCTTCGTCGTCCGATTCCTCAGCGCGACCCCTCGGTCGAATGCCAAAAAAGACTGACGCACCGTCCTCAGCCCACTCAGGGGGCTTGTGCTCGGCAATTCGCATGGCCTCGGGGAACTGCGCCGCGGCGACGGGATCGAACACTCGCTGTGTCTCTCGTCTCGTGCCCAGACCGCTCCATGCCAGGATGACGTGCGTGTCCTCCTCGAAGCCTTCGTCTTCCTGGCTGCGTAGCACTGCTAGATCCCGC
>JBDHDY010000433.1:0-3310 GCA_039591275.1 Gemmatimonadota bacterium
GGAGAGGCCCATCGATTCTACCCACAATTCTCACAAACTGAAGCAGGCGCATCTTATCGTGCAGGTATCGAAGAGTTGCAGCGAGTCGAGGCGAAGAACAGGGAACTCAATGCGATGCGTGCGTTGGATCGCAACATCGAGATCATCCTATCCGAGAATCCTGTTACTGGAGAATTCGGATTGCCGGGGAAGAACTTCTGATGGCCCTCGATCTCGACGTAAAGGTAACTGGGATTCCAAAGCTGCTCGACCCCATCGAGCGCGACGAGACTCCTGGTTACTTCGATACATTGGGGGCCGCCTTCCGCTTGGAGAACATCTCGCTCAATGCCGCCCAGTGGATGCAGCGCCAGTTTGCGTTCGGCGAGACGTTGGTGGAGAGAAATAGCTACAACGCCTTTGAGGGCAATGATGGGACGATCTTCGACCGCTATCCAGATGCGTTGATAGGCGTGGCAAGTCCAGAAGAAAAGGAATCGGTGCGGCAGCGGCTCCACAGGGAGGAGAAGGATCTGGAGAGCATTCAGATGGCCGGTGGGCATGGCGTACTCTCAATGCTCACTGCTGGCATTCTCGATCCGCTCATGCTCGTTCCGGTTGGAGGCGCGGCGAATACGGCGCGTGTAGCAGCAGTTGGAGCCAAAGGTGTGAAGGTGCTCCCGAGCATGCTGAAGGGCGGCACGCTAACTGCCGCTGCTGGTATGGGCTTCATGTCTGCTGGTGAATTGATTCTGCATGCCAATCAGGAACGCCGCACCAGAGGTGAGAGTGCGCTCAATATCGCATCTGCGACGGTGCTTGCTGGAATTCTTGGTGGAGCCGTTACCGGGTTGTCTACGAAGCTCCAGAAGTCCTTCCTGAAGGACATCGAGCATGACTTTGCCGGAGTTGCTGGTGGATCCAATACGCGGGTTCCGCTCGAAGAGATTCTGGAGGATGCGGCAAACGGAACACACAATGCCGAGATCCGTATTGCGAAGGGCTTCAAGATTCCCGAGATGCTAGGAGCATTGAGAACGTCGCCCGTGTTGGAGGTTTTGACACGGTCTAGGTCTCAAGCTGTCAAGCGTGCTGCGTTGAATCTCTCCGATCAGCCAGTGATCGTGGAGGGATTCGAAGGCGCTGATGCGATCGAGTCCATCGTCAGGCAATCGAATTGGAGGAAAGAGCAGATCACGCAGGTTGAGCGTCAACTCTATGCCAAGTACAAGGCGCGCGTGAAAGCTTCTGGCGAGACGCAGTTGTCGCTGCAAGAATTCCGCGAGAATGCGGGTGCGTCTCAGAGGCTCGGGCAGGCATCAGGATTCACCGATCAAGGCCGTGTCATCATCGAGCCCGAGGCAGCAGAGCTTGCGACATTCGTGGATGAGTTGGTTTACAAGCGCATCGCCATTGATGCTGTCGATGCTGGTCTGCTTCCCGAAGAGGTAGTCGCGAAGGGTCCCAAGTTTGCGAAGGGCTATCTGAGCCGTCGCTATCTCAGGGACAAGATTCTCAATGATCGTGATGCTGCTGGGAACATGCGCTTTCAGACTCGTGCGAAGGTGTGGCTGCGTCAAGAATTGACGGATGACGAGAAAGCGAAGGCCATCAAGGCGCGTCCGGGATTGACTGAAGAAGAGGCGATCGAAGAAGCGATCGATCAGGCATCCGAGAGCATCGTCGATACGATCACCGGCATGGCTCCAGGACAGGGGCTCACCGATCGTATCAGTTTCGGTGATGCAAGCCCGTTGAGACCTCGCGCTCTCACATGGGATGACGAGTTCGTTCTCGATTTCCTTGACAACGATCTCCATGCCAGAACCGAGCAGTACATCAGGTCGATGGTTCCACGCATCGAGCTGCAACGGCGCTTCGGCGATACGAAGATGACCGATACATTTCAGGAGATTCGCAAGGACTACAAGGAGCTTTTTGCGAAGACCACGAGCGCCAAGCAGCGAGCGAAGTTGATCGAGCGGCAGAAGCGAGACGAGCAGATCATCAAGGCGTTGCGCGATCGACTTCTAGGAACCTATGCAGTCAACAACAAATATCAAGGACTAAAGTCGATCGCTCGTATCGCGCGCTCCATGAACCTTCTCGCTCAGGGTGGGCAATTTATGATCTCGTCCATTCCTGACGTTGGCATGAGTGTCATACGCAATGGACTCATACGTACCGTTGGATCACTTGCGAGTGCAGCTTTTGACCCGAAGGCGTTCCGAATGGCAGCACGCGAGCTGAAGATGAGCGGTGCGGCATCTGAGATGGCTCTGAACACCCGCATGCTTGAGGTGATGGATCTTGGCAGTGATGCCTCCGTCGTTGCTGCTGGTCGTACAGAGACGTTTGTGAAAGGTGTTGCTGGGGGATTCGGCAAGGTCAGCATGCTTACTCCGTGGAACCATTGGTGGAAGCAGTTTGCTGGTGTGACTTTCCAGACGCGGCTCATCAGTGTAATCGATGATATTGCGATGGGGCGACGGGTTAGCAAGCGCGACCTTCGCGATCTCTCGCAGGTTCGTATCAGTGAAGGCATGGCACGACGGATGGCGCGTCAGCTTCAGGATCCGAACGGGTCGAAGAGTCAGGGCGGAATCTCGTGGGCCGAGACGCGGAATTGGACCGACGACGAGGCTCGCCGGACATTCCGCTCTGCGCTCGGACAAATGATCGACAATACGATTCTCACGCCTGGAATCGGCGACCGTCCACTTTTCATGTCAGAAGAGTGGGGCAAGACGATGTTCCAGTACAAGACGTTCGCCCTGTCAGCCACGAGCCGTTTGATGGCAACAGCGGCACAGCAGCTACGCGCCGGAGACATGGCCGCTGTTAATGGGTTGCTGATAATGATCTCTGCTGGTGCTCTTGTAGAGCAGATCAAGCGTGCCATAGCTGGACGTGAGCAGGAGACGGATCCGGTCAAGATGTTCCTAGCAGGGCTCGATCGCTCTGGATCCATCGGCATCATGGGAGAGCCGTTCAATATTGCATCGAAGCTTGGATTTGGCATCGTGGATGGCGGTCCACTCTCGTCGCGCTATGCGGCACGTAATGTGCTGTCATCCATGCTTGGTCCAACAGCGGGATTGGTTGAAAGTGGATTGCGTCTCACCAGTGCTACGCGAGAGGGATTCTCAGAAGGCGATGTTCATGCTGCCAGGAAGCTGATTCCGTACCAGAACATCTTCTATTGGAGATTCCTCTTCGACAAGATGGAAGAAGCGTTCAACGACGCGGCTGGTATTCCAAAGACCAGGAGAAAGAAGCGATGACCGTCGAAAGTGAAACACAGAAAGTCGAATATGACGGGACAGGAGAA
>JBDHDY010000434.1:0-5420 GCA_039591275.1 Gemmatimonadota bacterium
CGTCCGATTCTCAACGATCTCCTGTCTGGCACCAGCTACGGACTGTACGTCGTTGGCTGCTTGACCCGCCATCTCGATAGTTTGCTTCATTTCTGCGTGGAGCGCTTCCATCGCGGCCTGTTTCTCAGCCACTTGATCGAGCGCCGCGGCCAGTTGCACTTCCGCCAGCTGCCCACCCGCTAGTCGTTCTGCGAATTCGGCGGTCTCTTTCTGGGCGGCGCGCAGTTCGTCTGCTCGGTCGTCGAGCTTTTGGAATCTCTCGGTCAGGAGCGATATCTGGATGTCGGCCCTGTTGATGACTTCAGCGAGTTTGCGGGCTTCTTGCTGCTGACCCTCTACGGACCCGGAGACCTCCTGCAGCCGACCTGAGGTCTGTTCCAGCTGTTCGGTCGTCTGACCCAGGGCCACCTGCTTCTGTTTGAGTTCTCGGCCGAGGCTGTCCACCTGCTCCGAGACCTCAGCGAGCTTTCGCGTTCGGTCTTCAACCGGGGACAGCGTTGTTTCCACATCGGTGAGGCGCTGCTTGGCATCGTCGGCGGCTTCCGCCAAGGTGGACACTTTTCGTTCAATCGACTCGGCCTCTTCAGCGCGGCGTGCGAGGGCCGTGAAACGCTCGTCGGCCGTGTCCATGCGGGCCGACAATTGACCGTTGCGATCGTCCAGTTGGTCGCTGGACGCTTGCAGCTCGGAGAGTTTTCCGGAAAGACTCTCGATTGTTTCTCCGTAGGATTGGATCCCGCGCACCGCCTCGGTCAGCTGATCGACATCGGTCCTCACCGCATCGAGGGAGGATTTCACGCGTTCGACGTCTGCCGCGTGACCGCTCAAGTCGGTAACCGATTCTTTCACGTCAGCCAGACTCTTTGCGATTTCATGTTGAGTGTCGCAGACTCGGCTCAGCTCGCCCTGCACATCCTGGATCTGTTCGCTGGCGGCTCGTATCTTGTCGTGATTCTTCTTCAGCGTGGTGAGATCTCGTACGGCAGCCTGGAGGGCTGGACGCGCCTCGTAGATGGCCTCAACCTTCTTCTTCGTATCTCTAAGACCTTTGCTAATGTCGGTGAGATCGGCACGCAAGGCCTGTGCTTGCGTTGCTTGCTCCTCGAGGCTTGCGACGTCGCTGGTTAATGCGGTAATCCTCGACGACAGTTCGTCGGAGGTTGCCAAGAGGCCGTGGAGAACCCGAGAGGTTTGATCGAGCGCTTGCAGCCGGTTCTCACTGTCCGTCAGAGCCTCCCGCAGTTTGGTGCCGCTTTCGCTGAGCGTCTCATACTGCCGCTTCTCGAATTCTAGCCGGTGCGCATTTTGCTGCAGCTCATCGCGCATCTTAGAGAGCTGTTCGCCGTGGGCTCGCTCGATTTCCTCTATTTGCTTTTGAGATGTTTCAATCTCGTCAGCCCGCCTTAGGGCATGCTCGTGCAGGGATATCAAGTCTTGGACGCTGGCTTGCAGTTCGTCTACACGCGGGGCCTGGGCGATTTGGGCCTGGACCTTGTGGTCGATTGCCATCATGCTTTGATCCAGCTCGCTGGCACGTTTGATGGCCTGCTCTACGGCGTCACGTTGTTTTCTGAGGTCCGCCAGTCTCTGTTCGACATGTTCGCCCAGCGCGATTACCTCCCCCAACTGCCGCTTTGCATCAGAGACGTCTCCCACCTCGGCCGCAAATTCGTGAGCCTTCTGGGCCAGTTCATTGATTCGTGCGTCGGCCTTCTTGGCTCCGGCATCAAGCTCCTCGCTGCGTTGGTTGACAACCTCTAGGCGGGAAGTGGCAGATTCGTTTGCTTCCAAGATTTCCTGATGCTGTTCACGGACGCGCCCGAAGCTTTCGGAAATAATGCGAAGCTGCTCAGCGAGATCTGTGGTTTGGGACTGCACGGCCTTGAATGGTCCATCCAATTCCATGAATCCGGAAAGGTCATTCTTGAGTAGCACTGCCGCTTGGAGCGTGTCGTGCATTTCGCCGACCTGTGTCCTCAAACGCTCCGCATCGGTGTTGGTGTTTTCGAGCTGTTTCTCGGTCCGTTGGTGGGCTCTGGTGAGGGCTTCGGAGCTTACTGAGTGCCTGCAGTTGCGTATCGATTTGGCCGACCGTTTGTTGCGTCTGGGCAATCGGCGAGGCCAGCTCCTTGAGCTGCTGTGCCGACCCTTCTGCCTGCGCAATGACGGCTTCCAAAGCCTGTCTCTCTTCTTGAATCTGAGACAGCGTTGCCTGAAGCTCGGCCAACAGCGCCTCGGGATTGGAGCTGTTTCCCAGGGCTTTCTTGAGTGACGTGGCCATGAAGACTCTCCGAGGAACCTCGTGTTTTCACGATCTCCGGCGGCTGTGACGCCGGTTATCCGCGATTAGCTGGTGTAAAGTCTGCCTACCATAACCGTACCGCAGCTACTGTCGCACAAGCGTCGGGCCCCATGAAATCACCGTGATCGCAGATCCGACACGGTCGGTGAGGGTCACCTCGTCGATTTCTCCTGCAATACTGTGACATAGGACACTTTTTTGCTCGTGCGCCCTTTCCAAACACTGAAGATCATGTGAGTTGACGAACAACTATCACAATGGCTCGTGCTTTGGAGATGAATGAGATCAGCGGAATGACGGGTCATCCTCATCCAGCAATCGCGCCATACCTCCACCGCCCTCAGTTGGCAACTGCTGCCGCATCCTGCAACAAAGTAGCGACAGGGTCGATTCAAGACTGGGTCACATTGTACAGAAAAGCTGTGGTCGAGAGCACATAAGAGAGCGCGCTCTGCGTCTAATGTCTGTTTATGTGATGCGGCACACGCGTCGCATGTGTGTTGCAGTGCATGACGAGTGCGCGCTGCCTGCCGTGGCTTGTGACTTGCACAAGATTAAGGATAAGCAGACGCCAGTGTCGGGCCCCATGGGTGTCGACACATGTCGCTGTTTCCTTCGGTCTCGGATTCGAGGATGCACCTCGGCGCCATCGTTCAGTCGAAGGATCCCAGTAACGACCCACACAGGGGAGGGAGCCATGTTGAGACCGGCCTTAGCGTTCGTTGTGAGCGCGACCCTGTTTGTGGTGACTGAGACCCACGCGCAGGAGCGTTGGCAGGAGCAGGTCGACGCCCAGATTGAAGCGAGCAGCGTGTTCCTCGCGAGCGAAGGGTTTCGGCTCGCCCACCAGGTTCAGCGCGGGTCGCTCGATGACACCGAAGCGAACGATTTATGGATTGACCTTCGCGGGGGAATGGAGTACGCGATCGTGGGTGTGTGTGATCAAGACTGCACGGACATCGATCTCGAGATCTTCGATGGTGACAACTCGGTAGATTCGGACTATGAGGTCGATGACACACCGGTGCTGCAGGTCGCACCTGCATACGGCGCTGAATATCGTCTCCATGTGTACATGGCGAATTGTCGTACGGAGCCCTGCTACTATGGTGTCGGGATCTACGGCCGCGAGGTGGCAGGTGCCACGCGCGAGGTGAGTATGTCCGATGATAGAGGGGAGAGTGGGCGTTGGGGGGCGCAGGTGGAGCGTCAGATGGATCGCGCCAGCGACGCGTTCCGGCGCGAGGGTTTTAGGCAGACCCATGAGATGCACGCCGGCACGCTGGAAGACGAGGCAGCCGAGGATTTCTACATTCGATTGCGGGCAGGTTCCGTCTACGCCCTCCTGGGCGTATGTGACGAGGACTGTGACGATATCGATCTGGCCATCTACGACGAGAATGGCCAGGAGATCGACTCCGACTACCAGACTGACGACGTGCCGCTCGTGCGGGTCACTCCCTGGCAGACCGGCCAGTTCCGCGTGCACGTGTATATGGCCAGCTGCCACACGGCGCCATGCTATTACGGTGTGGGCGTCTTTGGCCAGGTCGGGCAGGCTCGCTAGGCCGTCCCGGCCCATCCCTCGAGCAGCCAAGGCGGCCATAACGGCCGCCTTTTCTTTTCCTTATAATGCCTGTACTCTGCGCCCGCCTGGGGTTGCCCCGCGCGGGGCCGGGGCCGGGGCCGGGGGCGAGGGGGGGGCGGTTGACCGGGTGGCCGCGGCGTTGCTACGTTGCACCTGCCGAGGGTCGTGGTGGCTGTAGCTCAATTGGTTAGAGCGCCGGACTGTGGCTCCGGAGGTTGAGGGTTCAATCCCCTTCAGCCACCCTGAAGGGAGAAGTGAGAAGTAAGAAGGGAGAAGGCCCTTCCGCCCCGCCCGTAGTGCGGTCTGGCGCTGTTGGCCTTCTGTTCGTGGGGTGGGGGGGAGGGCCCAAGCCCTAAGCCCCACTGCGCAAGCCCCGGGGCTGGGTAGGGTGGGGCGGGAAGCCGCTCCCCGCCAAACCGCTCCTGGGGGTCAGGTGGGGTGGGGTAGCCCTCTCACGTCTCACCTCTCACCGTGAGGGGTGGAGGGGGATGGACCTAGGCTCGTAGCTCAATTGGCAGAGCACCGGTCTCCAAAACCGGGGGTTGCAGGTTCGAGTCCTGCCGGGCCTGTGAAAGCCGCGCAGATTCTGCGCGGCTTTCTCATGCCCGACACTCTCTTTGCCGTCGCGTTCGGGTCGGTTCGCTTCGCGAACCTCGCTCACGCATCCGGTCGAGTCCTGCCGAAACGGGCGGTCAGGCCCTTCGAGACGGACGCCTACCGCCGTCCTGAGGAGCCGTGCGCAGCACGGCGTCTCGAAGGGCGGCGTCCTCCTCAGGACATGGCGGACAGGCGGTCGGGCGGTCAGTGGTAATGTGGCACATCAGCCGCAATCCGCGTGATCTGCGAAATCTGTGGCTCTCTTTGACCTCGCCTCTCGCTGACGCTCGAGGCATTCGGTTCGAGTCCTGCCGGGCCTGTGAGCGCAAGTGCTCATGGTGCTTGCGCTTTTGTTATGGCCCTTTGCTACCCTGGGTGGGCGTCACAGTGGCCTGTGACCGATTGTGTGACGCTCCCAGCATAGAATCCGGCCGAGCCACACGCAATACTCTCTCAGCAGTCATACTCAGTGCTTGCGCCTCAATCGGTTACTGAATCGGCGTCGATGTGCTCGACACCCCGAAGCGGGCACCCGGTTCCGCTGTCGTACGGCTCGCCTCGAATGGAAGGCGTGTTTTGACCTTGCAGCGTGCCCGGCGTCGACGGGTACGGGTTGGAGGACTCAGTTCCGATTTCCGGCGACAATCTCGAGGCCGAGGTCAGATGGAAGCACGGCGTTGCCGTCGGCTGCAGAGCAGAAGAGCGCAGGGTGCTGCGCCTCCATCTGGGTGCTGCGCCTCCATCTAGAAGAGGCGACCGTCTACGCATTCGTCTTCCGTCCAGTCACGCAGAGCGGCCCGGCCTAAATCGTCACTTCGGTCCGGCGCTTCGACTACCGGCTATCGCATGGTCGAGGCCGTCGTCAGCGGATTCACCACGTCGAGGTGACTCAGAAGCACGAGCTCCCCAGTCGTCGCGACGTCGGTGTAGTCG
>JBDHDY010000435.1:0-5897 GCA_039591275.1 Gemmatimonadota bacterium
CACGCCCGCCGATGAACGAGGCCGTGGTCCTGCGGATTCGTACTCCACTGGCCCACAGTTTGTTGGCCACGGCGAATGCGTCGTTGTATGTACCATCGAGGATGTAAGTGCCGCGGCTCCCCGAGATCGTTCCTGGTGGCATGGGGCTTCCGTCGATCACCTCGAGGGCAGCCTCGAATGGCAGGTCGATAAACTGCGTCTCGACCCCCATTTGCAATCCCAGTGACCAAGCGGTCACGTCATACGGGGGCAGCGGCTGCAACCCCGGCGCGAGGCGGACCAAGAGCGCGGTGGCTCGCTCTACGATCACCCCACCCCGCTGGAGAATCTCGAGCATCTTGCCAGTCGTGGAGGGATCGTCCTGTCCCGTTGGGATGATGACGGCGTAGGGAGTGTTGGCGGCACTGCCAAAACCGGCCATGACCCGCCCAGTCTCGCGCTCTCGTCCGGTAACTTGCCGAAGCGAAGGATATCCCCCGTTGCCGCCATTTCCTGATGTTACCCGCACCCCTGGCGTACTACCTTCAACCGGTAGGAACTCGGCAATTGTAGTGCGGTTGACCTCGTAGATCTGCTCTATGAGCCGCCTGCGTGTGCTCGCTGCTGTTTCCAGCAGGGCGAGGGAAACAATGAGCTCGTAATCCACGATGTCACGTAGAGTCCAATGGCCACCCAACCATGGACGCGGATAGTCCGTGCGCGGCTGCGTGTCGCGAGGTCGGGGCAAAGTGTCGGGCCGTTGCCCCCCGAAGCCGAACCGCCTGGGTCCCGTTGGCGAAAGCCCAAGTGGTGCCATGTGCTGGTCGGTGGGAGTTGCGATCCGCACGCTCGCCATCTCAGTGAGCATGCCAACCTGATTATGCCACCATCCGGTCCATGCCATGGCACCGGGCCAGAAATTCGTGTACACGTAGTTGTAGATGATCCCTACCTTGCCTGCGGCTTCGAGCGCGGCACCCTGCGACTGTCCGTAGAATCCGGCCAGGCGGTATATGAGCGGATGGACGTTGCCGTTGATCGGGTCAGTGGCGGGCATGACAAAGATCCGGGGCCCGTTTGAGCCCATCTGGTGTTCGTCCAGCCAGATCGACGGGAACCACTCCTGATAGAGAACTTCGCCGATTAGCCGCGTCTCCTGTTGGGAGAACATGTACATGTCGCGGTTGTTGTCATGTCCTACGTATGGATGATAGAGCCAGGGTATGCGGCCCGCCTCGTGCTCCGTATCCACATACAGGTTGTACCAATCTGCCACCATTGCCTGGCCGTCTGGATTGAGGCTCGGCACTAGCAGGAAGATGGCGCCGTCCAAGATCTTCTGCGTTTGTGGGTCGTTAGCCGTAGCGAGATGATGCACCAACTCCATGCTCATCTGCGCCGCTCCGACCTCGGTGGCGTGGATCGTCGCGGTGATCAGGACGACGGCCTTATGCTCGTCGAAGAGTTCCCTCCGTTCGACCTCGGAGTGTACGGATTCGGGATCCTGGCCGGGCCGATGATCTTGGAAGTACAATCGCTGCTGGAGCTTCTTGTAGCGTTCGAGATCGGCGATCGTCTCGGGGCTCGAGATTTCCAGGAGCAAGAAAGGCCGTTCGTGCGTTGTCGGCCCTACGATGCGGACGTTCACCCGGTCTGATGCATCTCCGACGATGCTCAGGTATTCGACGATACCATCCCAACTCACCAGCTTGCGGTCGGCACCCATACGGTGTCCGAAGTGTTCCTCCGGTGACGGGATGGACTGGGCGACGGCCATCTGCGCCGATCCCAAAAGAACCACCGGGATCGCTACGAGAGAGATGAAAACGGCAAGGTCGGCTACCGACTGGATGGAAGACTTTATCAAGCGTTGCATAGGAATTCCCTACGCTGCTGAAGGCGTTTTGCCGGAGTGGGTCACAGCATGCAGCGCCGGCGCGCTATGCGGAGACCTAATTTCATCGCGAACGTAAACCCGGCGACCGGCTGCGGCAAGCTTCTTCAGTCGCGGTGGGACGACAAGGTCGACCTACCGCAGCCGAGCCTCAACTTGTCGTGGGTAGGATGAGATATGTGAAGATGCCCGTCGCCACGGCTTTCTCGCTCTGGAGGACGTCGACCCGGCACACGGCTACTCTCTGCCCCCGTTTGATGACGTCTGCCCGGGCGAGCAACGGGCTACCATCGGCTGCGGCTGGACGCAGGAAATTGACCTTGAGTTCGATGCTCGTCATGGTTTTGCCGGGTGGAAGGTCGGGGTTGATAGCGTAAACTGCTGCTGTGTCGGCCAACGTTGTGATGATCCCACCGTGGATTACACCCTTCTCCTGCACATAGGCCACCTTAACCGGCATGCGGATTTCCGCATGATCGTCGCGCCGTGACAGCAGCTCGAGTTCAAAGAAACGATTGCAGGGAACGTCGGAGAAGGGTGCTTGCAGGCTATTCAGTTTCGTCATGAGTAGGTTCTTAAAGCGGTATCGAAATGTTAGTCAGAGGAACGCCGGTTTGGACACGCCCACGTGTGATCCATCGGGGGCCACGGTGATGATTGGCGCCCGAGAGCTAAGCTCGGGCGCCCTACTTCATGGTGGTTACGCTCCTGGCTTCGTGATCGCGATGACCAGAGCCGATAAGGTCACAGTGTTTCGGCCGAGCGGATCGGCTGGATGGCTGTCAGATGCTTCCTGGTTTGTCGGTCTCAGCCGAGGCGCCGTACATGAGCCGGAAGCCTGTTGGTCGGCCTTCCGCGTCTCGCACGAACCGCCAGTCCTTACCCTCTGTCGAGAAACCACACGATGCCGGCGCCAAGCAGCCCCGCAATCAGGTGGGAAAAGAGAGACTCCATCTGTTGTGCCTCCGGTAGCCGTTTGTCACGGTGACATGGTCACAGCGGGAGGTTGTTATCCCTCCGCTTGCAGCTCGGCAGCCACCCGCTCTACTTCACGCCACACCCGGAGCAAATTGCCCCCCCAGAGCTTGGCGATTTCTTCCTCTGTATAGCCACGCCGCACGAGCTCGACAGTGACGTTTAACGTCTCACTCGCATCGTCCCAGCCTACGACTCCTCCACCGCCGTCGAAGTCCGAGCTTATGCCCACATGATCGATTCCAACCAGCTCCACAGCGTGATCGATGTGGTCAACAAAATCACCAACATTGGGCCGTGGCCATGTTTCATCGAGCGCTGCAATTCGCTGGTCGTACGCGTCTCGTTGCTCGTCGCTGAGGTCGCGGAGCCCCGCAAACCCAATGACGCCGAACTCCTCTCGGATTGCCTCGATGGCCTCGGTTTTCTCAGGGGGATCACGCTTCACAAAGCCGTCTAGGGCTACCGTCTGCATGACCCCACCGTTTTCCTTGAGCGCTAGCAGTTGTTCGTCATCCATGTTCCGCGGGGTATCCGCAAGCGCGCGCGCGCTGGAGTGCGAAGCAATCACGGGGGTCTGTGACAGTCGTACGGCGTCCAACATGGCGTTCTTGGAGATGTGGGACACGTCCAGCATGATGCCGAGCCGGTTCATCTCTGCGATGACCTCTTCGCCGAAGGCGCTAATGCCTTCGTGCTCTGTTTCCTCGTCTCCGAGATTCTCACGCGGCGTCGACGAGTCGGCGATGTCGTTGTGGCCGCCGTGCGCGAGAGTGATATAGCGGGCGCCAAGGTCATGGTACCGCTTCAAGAGCGAGAGGTCTTTGCCGATGGCGTAACCGTTCTCTATGCCGATAGCCGCGACGAGCTTTCCGTCTGCGTGTATCCGTTCGACATCGTCGGCGGCATACGCAAGTTCTATCTTGTCCGGATACATCTCATTCGCCATCCGATGAATGGCGTTGAACTTCGTCATGGCATCGGCTTTTGCTTTCTCATAGTTCTCGCGCGTTCGCTCGGTTTGACCGACATAGACGACGAAGAACCCTGCGTCCAATCCCCCCTCCGTCATCTTCGGGATGTCGACCTGTCGATCACCCCGCACACCAGGATCGACTTCGTCGGTGGCGAAGTTAAAGGGGATGTCATCATGTGTATCGATGGTAATGACACGTTGGTGAATTTCAGTGGCCGTGGCCAGAATCTCTTCTTCACTCATCTCAGGTGCACATCCGGCAAGGAAGAGGAACGAGGGGAGTAGCCACGCGACTCGGTGGGACTTATGGATCATCAGAATCTCCAAGTGGCCGGGTTTTTGAAATTGTTATAATTCTACCGGGCATGCAGTCTAGCCGAGCCCGTGCACAGCTAGCGGTCGCGCCTAATAATGAAGCCTAGTACCGCCGGAGGCGAGGGTCGGCTTGCCAAAGGGTAAGCCTCTGCCGGACAAGAGAATGAGATCAGCAATCGAGACCGAGGCGCTCCCTCGTGTAATTAGTTGCTTGCCAGCCGGGCTTCTATGTGTGCTCGGACCTGCTCCTCCAACACCGGAAGAGGAATCTCACCGCTCTGCAATACCGCATCGTGAAAGGCCCGAATGTCGAAACGCTCACCTAAGGTCTCTTCAGCTTGGCGGCGCAGTTCTCGGATCTTCAGCTCGCCCATCTTGTACGCAAGCGCCTGTCCCGGCCACGAGATGTAGCGGTCGGTCTCGGTCCTGACCTCGTGAAGCGATAGCGCGGTATTGCCGGCGAGGAAATCCATCGCCTGTTGACGGGTCCAGCCCATGGCATGGAGTCCTGTATCCACCACCAGCCGACAAGCCCGCCACATTTCATAAGTGAGTCGGCCGAAGTTGCTGTAAGGGTCCCTGTAGAATCCTGCCTCGAGACCGAGCCGCTCCGAATACAACCCCCACCCTTCCCCGAAGGCCGCGACGTTTGCAAAGCGGCGAAATTGAGGCAACCCCTCCAACTCCTGCCGGAGGGCGTTCTGGAGGTGATGGCCGGGGACTGCTTCGTGCAGCGTCAGCGCTTCGAGTACGTATAGAGGCCTGCTCTCGAGCGCATAGGTGTTGACCCAGTAGTAGCCGGGGCGGGTGCTCCCAATTGGTGCGCCGACGTATCGTCCTCCGGTGTACTTCGGGGCGAGGTGGTCCGGCACGGGTCCCACACCGTAAGGTAGGCGTGGAAGTGTCTTGAACAGCGACGGCAACATTGCGTCCATACGCTTCGCTATGTAGGCCGCCTCCTTGAGGAGCTGATCCGGGGTTCGGGCGTAAAACCGTGGATCGGTGCGCAAAAACCGCAGGAATGACCCGAAGTCGCCGCGAAACCCAACACTCGCAATCACGTCAGTCATTTCGCCGCGAATCCTATCGACCTCCTGAAGGCCGATCTGGTGAACCTCTTCAGGTGAAAGGTCGAGCGTTGTGAAGTGCCGGATGAGATAGGCGTAGTACTCCTGACCGTTCGGAAGTTCTGACGCGCCGGTCGTGGTGCGCGCATTGGGAATGTATTCGTCCACCATGAAGTCGAGAAATGCTTGATAAGCCGGCACAATGGCTTCTGTGATGGCCGCGCGACCTGCGTTTCGGAGGCGATCATGTTCAGTCGCCGGGACTGAGGTCGGCAAGTTGTCGAATGGGTAATGAAAAACGCTCTGTGCAGGTTCGTCCACGATGTGGGCTTCGATCGTGACCTCGTAGCCGTCGAGTACAACGCGTGGGAGGGTTGTACCGGTCACGAGCCCCTCGCGCATCAGCTCGATATGTTGGTCGACATAAGCTGGGAAGGCACGGAGCCGAGCGATATAATTCTCGTAGTCCGAGACGGCGGCAAACGGCATGTTATTCGGCAGTCTTGCAAAGCCGATGTGGAACCCATTGTCGACGGTAATCGGCAGGAGATAGGCCTTGAAATCGACGCTGGCGATGTCGTCTCGCAGCTGCCGCTCGAACATGTCATAGTTGATTCGGTCTGCAGGGTCCAGGCGCTCGCGGTCGATCCGGCCGAGTTGCTCGACCATCTCGCGCCATACGTTTGCGCGT
>JBDHDY010000436.1:0-3302 GCA_039591275.1 Gemmatimonadota bacterium
CCTCGAGCTGCGGCACCGACGCCCCGGTAGGTAAACGACACCGGAATCTCGACTTCAGTATGCGATGTCGGAGGGAGTACCACTGCCTCCTCCAAGTAGGCATCACCAAAATGGGTTTCTTCGAGATCGAGCTCGGCCTCCACTCGCGCCGTGCGGATCTCGTAGCTGTTGGGATTGTACACGTCCACCAAGAGGTTGAAGGCTCCTCCGGTCAGGCCAAGCCCGGTGATCTGGACCGCCACGAGATCGACGGTGGGCTCCTCGAAGGTGAACCGCTGCAGCGTGGCACAGGACGTGAGCAGCAGCGATGCGACTGTGACCGTCGCCCACTGCGCGGCCAACCGCACGTTTCCGCCTGAAACCATGAGTTTCTTAGCCATGAGAGAAATCTGTACCCAATTGACCCAACACCGCTACCGTTCCCGACCAGAATTTGTCGTTCGGCCGTCACCGGGGTGGCCGAATCGGGTCACTGGAGGTTGCTGCCGCAGACGCCAGGCTGATCATGGTCCGAGGCGTGATCCTGCGGGCACGGTACCCACACCCCGGCGGGTCTGGTCAGCTCGTTTGCACCGTACACAGTCACACCGTAAATTTGCCGTCACGGCCCGCCCGCCAGCACCGTCCTAGGGGCAAGGTTCATTTCACCAGATCGTGGAGTGCGAGATGCGGCAGCCATTTGCGCTGATTGTGGCAGTGTGCACTTTCTATCCGCCCATCACCCACGCTCAGACCATGACCGTCGACGAGTACGAGCCTCGCTCCACGCTCGTGGTGCCGGAACACAAGGTGACTCGGGCCAAGTTCCGCTTCATTGACGCCCATGCCCATCAGAGGAATGTGTCTCCAGAACGAGTCGACTCTCTTATTGCGGCCATGGATGAAATGAACATGGGTGTGATGGTGAATTTGAGCGGCGGAACGGGAGAGCGTCTTGCTCGGACGGTGGAAGCCATGAAGGGCCGTTACCCTGGACGGTTCGTCGTTTTTGCCAACGTCGACTTCGAGAACATCGACGATCCCAGGTGGGGGCAGCAGGCAGCAGCGCAGCTAGAGCGGGACGTGGAGAATGGTGCGCAGGGGCTCAAGATCTTCAAGAACTTAGGTATGACGGTCAATGACACGAGCGGTGCGCGTATTGCGACAGACGACCCGAGATTCGATCCGGTCTGGGAGAAGTGTGCCGAGTTGGGCATCCCTGTCCTGATTCACACGGGCGATCCCGCTCCGTTCTGGGAGCCTCAGGACAGATTCAACGAGCGGTGGTTCGAGCTGAAAGAGCGGCCCCGGCGTATCCGATCGTCCGATCAGTTTCCTCCATGGGAACAGATCATGAGTGAGCAATGGAACGTCTTTAGAGAGCATCCCCGCACCACGTTCATCTCCGCCCATCTAGCCTGGCTGGGCGGTGACCTCGGACGCCTCGGCCGGCTCTTCGACGAGCTGCCCAACATGTATGCGGAGATCGGCGCGGTGCTCGCGGAGTTGGGCCGGCAGCCGCGGTTTGCCCGTGAGTGGTTCATCCGTTACCAGGACAGAGTCTTGTTCGGAAAGGACGCCTGGGAACCCTCGGAGTACCACGTCTATTTCCGTACCATGGAAACGGCTGACGAGTACTTCGACTACTACCGCAAACGACACGCATTCTGGAAGATCTATGGACTCGACCTCCCAGATGAAGTGTTGCGCAAACTCTATTACGGAAACGCTCTCAGAATCATCTCCGGAATCGATGCGTCCCAGTTCGAAGGAACCAGCCGCTAAGAGCGGCGGCTCGGCCGATGTCGCTAAGAGCGACATAGCTTCGCTCCTCCACCACACCGTCCCACCTACCAAGCGGGAACGGCGCGCGTGAGATACTCCCAGCTCACAGCTGGCCGCTGGTGTGGGATTGGGGGGTGCGGGGCATAGCTGGGTGGCGCGTAATGGTGCACGGGAAGCCGGGTTTTCGTCGAAGGGAGTGAAGATGAGTTCAGCTGTCGAGAGGTCCTGCAACTTCTCATGTGTGATGACAGCATCAGTCTTGGTCACCTCTACAGTGCTCGCCTGCCGGGGAGGTGACGAATCCCGCGGTGACACGGTTGAGACGGCGGATCGCCGGGACGTCCCTGAGCAGGCATTCAGCATCGCGTCCGGCCAGGTCGCCATTGAATACATTGCCCACGCCGCATTTCGCATTCACTCTCCGGGAGGAAAGCGGCTCATCATCGATCCTTATGCGAGTCGTGTCTGGATCGGCTACGACTTTCCGGAGAATCTCACGACGGATGCGGTGCTTATCACCCACCCACACTACGATCACGATGCTGGCCAATACAGGGGCCACCCGTTCCCATGGGGGAACGATGTAGAAGTCTTGCAGGAGCCCGACACGACGGTGATCGGAGACATTCGGGTCGAAGGGATTCGTGGGAAGCATGCCGATCCCTATGGAAAAGAGTTCGGTCAGATCAATACAATTTTCGTGATAGAGATCGGTGGGCTCCGGATAGCGCACCTAGGGGATAATGGACCCCTCACCGATGAGAATGTTACGGCCCTCGGAAGGATCGACGTCTTGATGATGCCCATCGACGCCGATTACCACATTCTCAAGGAACAAGAAATCCAATCCAATTTGGCGTCGGTTCGGCCGCGGATCCTCGTACCGATGCATTATCGAATTCCCACACTGGAGCCGTCTGATGAAAGCGCGGAGTCCCTCGGTCCCGTCGAGCCTTGGCTCACCGAAAAAGGGAACGTTCGCCGAGTGGAAGGGAACGTGGCGGTTCTGAGCGCGAAAGACTTGCCAAGCACCCAAGAGATCCTTGTCTTCGGCCACTCGCCGCTGGTGCTCTCACCCGAGGGCTAGCGAGGTGCAACCCCAGCTCCTGCCTGAGTTGGCCCGCGCCTTATCGACGGCTTGAGGGTTCGGAGCGGCGAGCCATCAATGCTTCAATTCCTTCGGGAGTCCTTGGCAACTCGCCGGTGAGCAGCTCCGCACCCGATTCGGTCACGAGAACTTCATCTTCGACGAACACCGCGACGCCCCGATCGTGGTTGTAATACCACGGCTCCACGGTGAAGATCATGCCCGCCTCTAGCGGTGCAGCTGTCAGGCTCGGATCGCTCACGGCCAACCCGACGTGGTGACCGAAGAAGAGACCGGTCTGCATGTATCCACGCTCCACTGGCGGGATGGCAGACTCGGCAATGCGCTGGAGTTCGGACAGGGTCACACCCGGCCGCACAGATGCGATGATGGTGTCGGCCACTGCGGTGACCATCTTCAGCAGGTCTCGTTGTTCCGCGGTGAAGTGTCC
>JBDHDY010000437.1:0-3298 GCA_039591275.1 Gemmatimonadota bacterium
AGGCCGTCATTGTATTTCGGGTCCTCACCCTGTGCCCATAGGCGCGCGCTGTACTCCAATAGGAATAGCGCTGTGAAGGCCCACTCAAGATATCTGAATAAGGCTTCTACATGAACGATAAGTGTCTCTTCTGTCTCGAGAATTGCCACGAGGACTGAAGAGACGATGAGGATACAGATGAACATGTTGGCCCGTGAGAGCCCGGGTTTCGACCTCGCGGATGGCTCAAGTTGAATATATGCCTTTTCGCGAAGCGTGCTCATCATGAGGCTATAGTGGACGTGGGCCATACGCACGGTCAATGTCCGCCGCGACAATATCCGTTGTTACTCCAGGAGCAGACGTTATTCCGGGCTGCAGGAACTACTGCTTTTAGCCATAGGACTAAACCGCTCTCGCGGTAATTTGCAGCGACGGGATTTGGTGGCTGGCTGGTAAGAGGTGCGCCCTGTCTTGAGGATGAGGGGTTTTCAACCTCATCCCAGACAGGAGCACACCGATGACAGATGACCATCGCGAGGCGATCAGCCCGTTACGTCGGCGCATGATCGACGATATGACGATCCGTGGTTTCACAGCTGGCACCCAGCGAGGCTATATCCATGCGGTCGAGGATTTCACAGCCTTTCTTGGCCGCTCTCCGGACCAGTCGGATGCCGAGGACCTCAGGCGCTACCAGCTGCACCTGCGCCACCGTGGCGTCTCGGCCGGTGGCATGAACCGTTCCGTCTCGGCGCTGCGTTTTTTCTTCACCGTCACGCTGGGCCGGGGCGCTCTCGCCGAGGTCCTGACGAGCGTGCGCGAGCCGCGCAAGTTGCCGGTGGTGCTGAGCCCCGAAGAGGTCGCCCGGCTTCTCGACGCGGCGCCGGGGCTCAAGTACAAGGCGGCGCTCAGCGTGGCCTATGGCGCGGGTCTCCGAGCGTCCGAGGTGATCTCGCTCAAGATTGCCGATATCGACAGCACCCGCATGGTCATCCGCGTCGAACAAGGCAAGGGGCGCAAGGACCGTTATGTGATGCTGTCGCCGCAGCTTCTCCATCTGCTGCGGAACTGGTGGAAGGAAGCACGGCCGCAAGGCTGGCTGTTTCCCGGCCAGAACGCGGTCAATCCCCTGACCACGCGCCAGCTCAATCGAGCCTGCCATGCGGCTGCCGAGGCGGCCGGCATCGATAAGCGGGTCTCGCTGCACACACTCAGGCACAGCTTTGCCACCCATCTGCTCGAGCAGAAGGTCGATGTCCGGGTAATCCAGCTGCTCTTGGGACACAAGAAGCTGGAGACCACCGCGCTCTATGCCCAGGTCGCCACCCGGACGCTCCGCCAGGTCAAAAGTCCGCTCGACCATCTGACGACGAGACCGCCCGCGTAGTTGTCCCGCCCGGCGCTGGAGGTCGCGGATATTTTCCGCGCCCGCGGTGATGCCTGGCGGGCTGCCAACGCGGGTCATATAAGCCTCGGGGCGCTCAAGGTGATGGCAGCCGTTGAGCGCTGCCGCACCGCGGCGCTTGGCGGTCATGTGGAGCGCTGCGAGGACTGTGCGCATGAGCTCATTGCCTACAACTCATGCCGTAACCGTCATTGCCCCAAGTGCCAGGGCGCGGCGGCCAGGGACTGGCTTGCCGCGCGCCAGGACGAGCTCTTGCCGGTGCCGTATTATCATGTGGTGTTCACCGTCCCGGCCCCGATCGCCGATATCGCGTATCACAACAAGGCGGTGATCTACGACATCCTGTTCAAGGCCGCCAGCGAGACGCTGATCACCATTGCCGCCGATCCGAAGCACCTCGGCGCCCGCATCGGCATGACCGCCGTCCTGCACACATGGGGCTCGGCGCTTACCCATCACCCCCATGTCCACATGATCGTGCCCGGTGGCGGGATCTCCCCTGCCTGCCCCGGACAGTCCCGGACCCTCGATCCGGGATCCGGGGGCGAGCGTTGGGTGTCTTGCCGGCCGGGCTTCTTCCTGCCTGTCCGCGTGCTGTCGCGCCTGTTTCGTCGCTTGTTCCTGGAGAAGCTCGCAGCCGCCCACAAGGCCGGTCGACTGAAGTTTTTCAACGACCTGGCGCCGCTGGCGGACTACGAGGTCTTCGACGCCCATCTCGCGCCGCTGCGTAGGACCGAATGGGTAGTCTATGCCAAGAGACCGTTCGGCGGGCCCGAGGCCGTGCTCGCCTATCTCGCCCGCTATACCCACCGTATTGCCATCTCGAACAGCCGGCTCATCGCCTTCGACGGCGCCAACGTCACCTTCAGATGGAAGAATTACCGAACCAAAGGACGCGAGAGATACAAGACCATGACGCTGGCCGCCCCCGAGTTTATCCGACGCTTCCTCATCCATACCCTTCCCGATGGGTTTCACCGTATCCGCCATTACGGACTGTTCGCCAATGGCGGGCGTGTCCGCAACATCGCACACGCCCGTGAACTCCTCGACATACCTGTGACCGATAACGGTCAAGCCGGAGAGGCCACCGAACCAACATCCCCGGCACGGCCGTGCCCCTGCTGCGGTGGACGCTTGATCGTCATCAAGACCTTCGAGCGCGGACACCAGCCCCGCGCGCCGCCCCACACCCCGATCCGGATCGCATCATCATGAGTCCAGTGCCGAAACGAACAGATCAAAACAACCGACGCCAGCAGCCCGCGATCGGCAACGGGAACGCTCGGCCCGCCGCCGGATCAGCCCGACGGCTTGAGCACAAAACCGGCGGCGCAACTATCAAAAATGCCCCTCGGACGGACCGCGCAGACCGCCCCGGACACCCGCCACCAATATCCAGACGTGCCGACACCCAATACCGTCATAGCCGTCAGAGACACTATCCCCATAGCGCGCAATACCACCGAGCCTGACCGGCCCGCGGTTTCCTCCCTTGAGCTTTCTTGGACGCCTGGCGACCGCAATTGCGGCAACATCCAGCAACGCCAGGCATCCAAGAAACCTTTACAAATGAGACGAACAGCTGATCCTGCGGAACTTTTGCTGCGGTCGGATAACGGAAGTGGGCAGAAAACTGCCGTTTCTTCGATGCTTGTGGTTATGCCAGGCAATTAGCGTGGCCAGTCACTTCCGCTTCGCCCCCAAGTTCAGACATTCGTCGGCATGTTGGCTTTCGAAGGATTTTCGTCCGTTATCAGATGTAAATCTTACGTGGCTGAAAGGCTCTCCTGATTGCGAAATCGCATCCGCAGCGATCCATCACCGGCGAGCAGCCGACGGCAGCTTTCAGGCCAAAACGGACTCTCTCGGGCCTTTGCTATAAACGACGCCAGCAGCCAATTAAAGATA
>JBDHDY010000438.1:0-3297 GCA_039591275.1 Gemmatimonadota bacterium
GGCACGGCGATCTTCAAGCTCGCGCAAGAGCTGGTCGGTCAGATGCTCGACGACTTCATGGAAGACCTCCGCTTGAAGCTCTACCTGGACGGCGTGGCCAATGCCAACGACCTGATGGGGCACGAGAGTTGGTTCGGGAATACCGGCTCGATGATCACCAACTCCATCGCGGTTGACCCGAGCGATACGTACGCCGGTCTCAGCACTGTGCTGGGTAACTACGGTGGCGACTGGACTGCGGACTCCGGCAACGGCTGGCCGACCGGTACCGGCGACACGGAGTACCATGCGTGGAGCCCGTTGATGGTCGACTACACGAACGCTTCGTGGACCGGCACGTCGGACACGTGGGCCAACTCGTGGCAGGAAGCCATCCGCTACATGGTCACCTACCAGGAGCAGTTGCAGAAGAGTCCCCCGGACGTTCTGTTGCTCAACGGTGAGCTGTTGCGGCAGGCGAAGGACTCCCTCATCGACATCCAGCGTCTCCAGGTGACGTCGAACTCGAAGTACGCTTCGCTCGGCACCAAGACGCTCGACTTCGAGGGCTTGGAAATGGTGGCCGAGTACGGCGTCCCCGATGCCGTCGCTTACGGCCTCCGCTTCGACAACCTTGAGCTGCGCTCGATGCAGTCCAGCTTGATCGAGAAGACGACCGACAACGACATCACCACCTCCGAGGATCTGATCGCGCTCGACAGCTACCTCCAGTTGGTATGCGAGAGCCCGGCCTACCAGGCGAAGCTCCTGTCGATCTCGTAAACCACCCCCGAGGGGTTCGTTCTTACTAGTACTCAACTTTTCTGAAGGACATCTACGATGGCCGAAAAGACTCTCCCGTTCCCCCGGGGTTTGTCGTACAGCGATGGTGGGCTCGTCACAATGGGTGACGCGACCGCATCACACCTCGAGGGAAAGATTTACGAAGTGGACGACACCGTCCACGGTTCCGGCCGAAAGATCCTGCTCCGGTGCGTGAAGAACGACACCGGGAGTGCGATCACGGCGGCCAATAAGTTCTGTGAGTTCTCGACGACCAGCGCCCGCGACTTTGGCGGGCGTGTCGGGACCTTCCCGGCCGACACTGCCGGTGCAGTGGTCAAGCCGCTCGATGACGCGTACGCTGCTGGTTACTCGATCCCGGCGAACGACATGTTCTACGTCGTGGAAGATGGTCTCTGCGACGTGCTGGCCGAGGCCACCTACAACCTGACCGCTGGCGATCCGGTTGCGACCGACGCCGCTGGTCTGGTCAACGGTGCCCAGGCTGCGGCTGGCGAGTACATCGTCGGACGTATTGACGTGAGCGGCACGACCGGTTCGGTCAACGTACTCGTTCACGTGGCGGCTGGCCTCGCGGTCGGTGGCGACCTCTCTGCGTAAGCTGAAGTCCCACTGCGAGCAATCAAATGGCCGATGGTGGAACGAGTGTGTCCCTCGCTGGCTCGTGCGACGAGCACGATGCCCTGGGGCAACTCGTTCCGCCTCGGCTTCACTCAGTTTTTTCAACCCGACACGAGGTGTACAACCTGGCCGCTGAGATCGAGGCGCTCAAGTCATCCCTCGTACTACTTCGCGATCTCCCTGGTATGGAACAGCTTCCTACCAGGGAGATTTGTCGTTATCTGGAGGCCGCCAAGACTGAGCTCCAGCTCAGCGCCCCAATGGCGGTCTGTGATTGCCCACCAACCAAGACCGACTGTCCCAACTGTGGAGGCCGAAGGTGGCTAAGCGGAAAGAGCTACCACCGAATCTCCGAGCTCGAAACGAAGTCACTCTAGTCGGGGCCCTGCAGGTGCAGGCCTCCGCGAACCACGTCCCCCAGAACGACACGTACGTCGGTCGAGGGAAGCTCGAGGTTGGTGGCATCGATGTCCCGCTCATCGCCTACGGAGACGTGGCAAAGGAGATGGCAGAGCCGCTCGCAGGAGCTGTTGTGAAGGTGACGGGGAGACTCGTATTCCACCACTGGAAGACAACGCTCGGCGACGATCGGTCTCGGTCGGAGGTGGAAGTGAAAAGCTTGGAGCTGCTATGGACACCGAAGATGCTTTGCGGACGCTAGCGGAAGCGGAAGACTTTTCGCAAGCGGCCGTACTGAAGAAGGTCATTGATAAGCTCGGCGGACTTGACAACTTCGCCGGGATGGTCGCCCAGGATTACATCGACGCCCCTGCCCAGTCGAACTCCCGAGCCCGGATCGGTACCACTCTACTGCAGGCTCTCCTCCGTCACGGTGACGAGGAAGTCGAGGGTGACGAGGACATTGAGTCCATCGAGGCCGAGCTCAAAGAGTTGTTGAATGACAATCAGTAAGCGCTCAAGGAAACTCCTAGCCAAGCTCGCGAAGCTCAAGGCAGAGTCGCTGGTGCTGTACAACGCACTGCCGGCCTCCCGTGAGTTCCATAAGAGCCAAGCCAAGTGGCGTGTACTCGATGGCAGTAACAGATCAGGCAAGACCTTTGCGGCGTGTGTTGAATGTGCGCGGGCGTGGTGTGGCTGCGATCCCTATGATAAGTATCCTCGAGTCGGCGGCAATAGTATTGTCGTTGGTGGTGATGGTGATCACGTTGGTATGTTTTGGCAGAAGTAGAGTGAGGAAGGATCATTCTTCATTATCCGAGACGAGCATACGAACAAGTGGCGAGCAGTCGGTCCAGACCCAGACGGTGATCCAACCGTCCTGGCAGAGTACGACCAGGCCTACAGTGAGAAGTGGAAGCCTGCCCCTCCTCTACTCCCCAGGCGACTTATCGTGGGTGGGGAGCCGGCCTTTGAGGACCGAGGCAAGGGGATCCCCAGGCTCCTGAAGATGACCACCGGCTGGACTGTCCTGTTCAGGTCCAGCATGGGAATCAGTCCGCAGGGTAGCCACCTCAACCTGGCGCACTTCGACGAGCACTTGAACGACGAAAGCTTCTACCATGAAGCGGTCAGAGGCCTAGTCGCACTCAACGAGCCTCCCAAGTGGAGGCCACGAGGAATCTGGAGCGCCACCCCCGAGAACCTCAACCCACAACTTTCCGACCTCCGTGAGCTAGCCGACACGGGCTCGGAAAATTCAGCAGCCTTCTCTCTGTACATCTACAACAACCCGTACGTTCCTCCAGAAGAGAGACAGATCTTTCATGACTCACTCCCGCAAGAGCTGCGAGCGGTCAAGTTCTTCGGTGAGTACGCGACCGTCGGTCGGAAGATCTACCGGACGTATGATCCGAATGGGACCCATGGATGTGAGCCGTTCGAGATAGACCCGCGTCGGTTTACCAGGTTCGTCGTACTCGATCCGGGGACACA
>JBDHDY010000439.1:0-3279 GCA_039591275.1 Gemmatimonadota bacterium
TCGTGCGGGTTGTCTCCGATGGGGCGCGAGACGTGGATCCGGTCGATGATTCGGCACAGAGCGCCGGACATGCCGCCCGAGTCCTGCGCGTTGGGGAATGCTGGAAGCGTCACAGAGACAGTATCGCCCACTTGTCCAGAATATCCTGGGTCTACGTTGGCGACGATGCGACCAACGACTCCATTCGTCTGCTCTATGATTCGTCCCCATCGAATTCCAAGCGCGTCGCGTGAAGTAGGGCCAACAGACGCAGCAAACCACGGCTTAATCTTGACCCTCTCGCCTGATGCCCTGTGCAGGGTGTCCAGCAGACCGCCCGTGGAGCCCTGGACTATAATTGTTTGCTCAAACCCTGCCTCTCCTGGACTCCTCCATGGATGTTTATACTGCAAAGATACGCCGTTGATCGCGTTGCCTGCGTCAATGTGCAGAGATGGGACTCCAGCGACTAGATCCCCCTCGTCCAGCGTCGTGCTCGTATCGTAGTCGATGTGTGCGAGGTCGATTAGCTTGATGGATCCCGTGGTCGTAGTGGCAATGGCAAGGCCATACGTCTTGAGCAGGACAGAAAGCCGATCGCTCAGGTCGTTCTCCTCAGACGCCACAAGAGCAACAGTTCCCGCAGTGATCGCCGTCGCATCAAACCGGTTTCCAACCTCGGTAAATGATGCCTCATCAATCGTCGTGCGGTCGATAGACAGACCAAACAGAGACGGGGCTCCGTCATGGGCTCCGTTGGATGCGTATCCCGTGGATGTAAGGATCTCCAAGACCACATCCACCGGATTTACCTCAACCATGCGCCTAGTGTTGATGCTAGCCGCTAAATCGTTGCGCGTTCTAGCCCATGTAATCGGGTAGAATATGTGACACATTGACGCGCCAACTCGGCGGCCTCTGCCCTCATCATCAGAGGCAATATCAGTGGCATCAAATCCGATTGCTCCATCAGAATCGACGTAAATCACTCTACGTCTTGCATCCGGCATGTCTTCCGGCCTCATGTCCGGATCGCCGTAGAAGTAATGATCGTAAAGTCGCTGAAGGTTTAGATGCTCCCACGTTGCCACGTCCGGCGCTGGACGAATCATCGGGAAATCAGTTCGAGTGTTTATCCTGGAGGAGAATGTATACTCCCATGTCTGGAGTCCGCTCGCGTCAATGTTTGTTGCTGCAAAGCTGACCCTGGTCAGGTCTACCGCTGCATATTCGTGACTGCTTCCAAACTTCCAGATCGATCCATCGCTCTGCTCTGCGGATGCTGGGCTGTCTCCTGGAGACCCGATCGGCCGGTAACGAATCCACGCGCGGTCTCCGACAATTCCAGCGCTGGTAAACAGTGGAGACGCGAGTCCAAGACGTTGCGCGGTTGAGTTGGCAATGCTCGGATTGATTAGGTCAATCGTCCCCTTGGCCGTTGCGACCCTGTCAGCGTGTGAATCATGACCGTCATGATATACAAACGCGCGACCAACTTGACCGATCGGCGTTGGCAGCCCTCCGAAGATTGCAACTCCTTGAGAGTGCGCGCGAGCAAACGTCCTGAGCACTCCACGAGCAACAAATACCGTGGTTCCGTTGTGCGTTGCTGTATACGTCGAAACACCATCAGCGATGGACGGAGACGGGACCGCTCCGCGCACATCGATCGCCTCAGTCCCCACCCATGCCGGCTGGGCTGGGCCAGTCGGAGAGGATGCAGACTCTCCCGCATATGGAGCCGCTGAGAGAGTGACGATCTCGGCCTCTGTACCGTCGATAGGAGCTCCCAGTATCACCGGCCCAACAGCGCTAAGCCTGTACGTGTCCGCCTTCATCGCAGCCAATCCACGGCCGCGAGCCATCGTAAATTCAAACCCGTCAATTGTTGCGATGCCTCCGGGAGGCTTAAAGCTCTGACCGGCTGACTCTGACACGTTGACGAGGTCGCGATACCATCGGGCTTGAGCGTCGGAGCCTGTTACCCATGACGGGATCCCGTCGCTGATTCGATAGTGGTCCTCGATGCGGGCGATTGCGGACAGCCCCGCCGCGGTCGTCACTGTTACCTGAGCAGGAAGCGCCTGCATGGTGAAGGTCCTTGCGCCGCCATCGCGAGCAGTCAGCGTATAGTAGCCATCCGCGACCACAGCCGTAGCGCCCTCAACCCAGATCATCGCGCCGTATTCAGTGGTTGGCGGCGGCGTGCCTGCGGTCGTCAGGGTAAACGTCCCGTCCGCAAATCCTTCAGCGTCGGTAACGTCGATCGCCGGCCCGACCTCACCCCATCCATCGATCTCTAGAACGTAGATGCTAGCCATCGTCTCGCATGGTGAAGGCTACCGACCACACGCGCCGAGCACTCTGGTTAGAGCAGACGGATTCAATCGCGCCGATCTCCTCTTTGCGCAGCCAATAGCAAGTCCGGTAGACCGCCGCGGCGGTGTAGACCCGAAACGCCCGCGCGTCGTCGGTGTTCTCGGGCGAGCGTGCGGCGGCGGCCATGTTTTCAAGTAGCGAGTTCGGGTCGGCCGTGTCTCGTTGTGCCATTGCCGCTTGTGACGTATCCGCGGCTGCGTCGGAACGGACATTGGCGACCATGACAGAGGGAAAGACGAACGCGCGATCGGTGAACGCCTCGCCCCACTCTCGCAGCTTGCGGCTCGACCCGTCGATCGTCTCGGTGACTCCGACGTTATCGTTGAAGGACCATCGCTCATCGGAGCCGCCATAGCAGGACGGTTGCCAGTGGCCCGCGTCGGTGAAGTCTGCAACCTTCGAAATGAGGGACACCAGCGTTACCGCGGTGGCATCGAATCCGAATTGAGCGGCGACGGCAAGCGATGAAAACGTCAGGTCGACGTTGGACGTGTGATTGATGGTGTACGACGTGCGCGGGGGCGCCGCGTCTCCGTCTGGCCACGTATAGGACGCGTTGAAGGCAGACGGGGAAATCGCAGTATCGAGTAGGTCGACCAGCTTCCCCTGGATGCTCGCCGTGGTCGCGATGTCTGACCCGTCCGAGTCCCACCCCCAATACGAAGAGCCGATGTCCGTCGCTAGGTCGATCGTGTCCGACACCACGCCATCGTCATAGTCGACCGTTCCGATGATCGTCGGCTTCCAGCTGAAGACTGGGTGGCTTGGGTAGTTCGTCGCCATCTATACGCCCTGTCCGACTGCGGTGTTTACTTGCTCAAGAAGTGCGCGATTCATTCCTCGCTGCGACATCCCAGCGCCTAGCGTTAGGTTGTAGATTGTTGTCCGAGATGTCTCAACCGTGCGCTCTCCGCCGCCGCC
>JBDHDY010000440.1:0-3478 GCA_039591275.1 Gemmatimonadota bacterium
GAATTCCGTGACGCCTGTAGCTACTCCCACATCCCGGGCGAGAACATGGTCTGGGCGGATATCTACGGTAACATCGGCTGGCAGGCCGTGGGCATAGCGCCGATTCGGCGCAATTGGAGCGGGCTTGTGCCGGTGCCGGGCGACGGCCGGTACGAGTGGGACGGATACTTGCCGATCAAGGCAAAGCCCCACGTCTTCAATCCGGCAAACGGATTCTTCGGCACCGCAAACAACAATCTCATCCCCCGCGATTATCCATATCGAGAGGCGGTCGGCTGGAGGTGGTCAGATCCTTACCGTTGGGCTCGGGTGAACGAGGTGCTCGGCTCTGGTCGCAGGCACAGCATGATGGACATGATGCAGCTGCAAACCGATGAGGCCGCATGGTCGAGCGGGCGCGGCAGATGCTGCTGAATTGGGATTACGTGTTGGACAAGAACTCGGTCGCGGCCGCCATCTACGTGGCGTGGGAGAGGCGGCTGCAGCGCAACGTCCATGAGATCTTCGTGCCCACCGAGGCTCGGGCTTGGATCCGTAGCCTCCCGATGAAGAAGACCATCGACTGGCTCATCGCACCCCCGGGGTTGTTTGGCGACGACCCGGTCGTTCAGCGCGATGCCTTGCTGCTGCAAAGTCTTGCAGAAGCTGTAGGGGAGCTACGAGAGCGTCTCGGATCCAACATGGACCGCTGGCAGTACGGCCAGGAGCGATACAAGCACGCCGTCATTCGGCACCCGTTGAGCGGAGCCGTCACCGAAGACATGCGCAGGCGCCTGGACGTCGGTCCGGCGCCCCGGGGCGGAAACAGCTACACCCCGAACAACACGGGAGGCGGCGATAACCAGACGTCCGGGGCCTCTTTCCGCTTCATCGTGGACACGGAGGACTGGGACAAGGCCGTGGGAGCGAACAACCCGGGCCAGTCTGGCGATCCCGACAACCGTCACTATCGCGATCTGTTCGATCTCTGGGCGAAGGACCGGTTTTTCCCGGTCTTCTACTCGAGGCCCAAGGTCGAGTCGGTGGCTGGGGAGGTAGTGCAGTTAATCCCCGGACGGTAGCGGAGCCAACCGTTCGTTGTCCGGTCTTACAACATTGATGAAGTGCGCCTGAAGTTGGGTCCCGCCCCCGCCCCCTCCGCTGGCGGGGCCCTCCAGGCAAGCCTGCCCCGGGCTCGGCGGAAGGTTTACTTTGCGAGGACCGGCGACCGTGGCGGAATTGGCAGACGCGCGGGACTTAGGATCCCGTGGGGTTACGCCCCTTGAGGGTTCGACTCCCTCCGGTCGCATACTCTCCCATCTGACTGTGCTCGCTCCCCGACACGCCTGCAGGTGGCACTCTCCTTCCTCCGAACACCGTTTGGAGGGTACATTTCATAACGGTAATGGCTTAACGAGACATGACTAGCGACATCCAGATCACGCGAACAAAGGACGAGCCCGGAGCAACGACCCTGCGTGTCGAGGCCCCCGTTGAGCGGGTGCAGGCGGCGCAGAAGAAGGCGGCTCAATACTATGCCAGGCGGGCGCGGATCCCCGGCTTCAGAAAGGGGAAGGTCCCCATCGAGGTCGTGAAGCGCCGGTACGGCGACGCGATTAAGGAATCCGTGCTCCGAGAACTGGTGTCCGAGAGCTGGGAGCAGGCCGTCGACAAGGAGAAGCTGCAACCCATCGGCGAGCCCCGCGTGCAACAGTTGGTGTTCGAGGAGGATGTGCCACTAACGTTCGAGTTCATGGTCGAGGTGAAGCCTGAAATAGCACTCAACCGACTGGCCGGATTCTCGTTGACGCGAAAAGTCGAGCCGGTGACTGATGAGGCGGTGGAAGGGCAGCTGCAGGAGCTGCGGCACCAGAAGGCGCCGTGGGCGCCCCTCGAAGGGGAGAAGCCAAAGCCCGGCGATCTGGTGCTCGTAACGATCGCGAACTTGTCCGAAGGTGAGGGAGAGACCGGACAGCCCTACCAGATGATTCTCGGGAGCGGGCAAGCACTCCCCGAGGTGGAAGAGAAGATCATGACGCTCGTGCCGGGCGAAGCGGCCGACACGACCGTCACGTTCCCCGACGACTTCGCCGATGAAGCCAAGCGCGGGCAGACGATGAAAGCGCGGATCTCGCTGCAGGAGGCAAAACGCCTGCAGCTTCCTGAGCTGGACGACGACTTTGCCCGCGAGGTAGGCGACTTTGATTCAGTGGCAGAGCTAGAGAAGGCCGTGAGGCAAGATCTGGAGACCGCCGCAAGCCGCGAGGCCGATGCCGAGGTGCGGCGCCAGTTGATGGAGCAGATTATAGCCGCCAACCAAGTGCCGGCGCCGCGGCCGTTGGTGGACAGGTTGATCGCAGCCTACGCCAAGGCGTACGAGGTGGGGGAGGAACAGTCAGAGAAGTTCGCGTCCGAGTTCGGACCCATTGCCGAAGGACAGGTGAAGCGGGATCTAGTGATCGAGCAGGTTACCGTGCAGGAAAGCCTGACGGCGACGGAGGAGGAACTCGATGAAAGAGTCGAGGAAATCGCCCGGAGCCGCAAGATGGATCCGGGGAAGGTTTACGCTTCATTGCAGAAGGATAACCGCCTGAGGGAGCTGGAGCGAAGCATGACGGATGAGAAGGTGTATCGCTTCTTGCTCGAGCAATCAACCATCACCGAAAGCTGATTGACGTCATCATGGCCATCTTCACACCGAAAGCAGCTCAGTTGTATCCCCCGTACATCATCGAGCGTTCCAGTCGTGGCGAACGAACCTACGACATCTTCTCGCGCTTGCTGATGGATCGGATCGTCTTTCTCGGCGCGCCAATCAACGACGACGTGGCGAACATCATCATCGCTCAATTGCTCTTCCTGGAGGCAGACAGTCCCGAGCGGGACATCTACCTCTACATCAACTCGCCGGGAGGGATCATATCGAGCGGGATGGCGATTTACGACACCGTCCAATTCCTCAACGCACCGGTGAACACTATTTGCATGGGGATGGCGGCATCCATGGGGTCTTTCCTGCTCTCGGCGGGGACCAAAGGTAAGCGATCGGCCTTACCCCACTCCCGGATCATGATGCACCAGCCTTCCGGGGGGTATCAGGGCACAGCGGCGGACATCGAGATTCAGGCCAAGGAAATCATCCACCTGCGCAACCAGCTGAACAACTTGTACGCGGTCCATACGGGCCAGTCCGTCGATCAGATCGAGTCTGACATCGACCGGGATCGCTTCATGTCCGCGGAGGAGGCCCGGGAGTACGGTCTCATCGACAAGGTGATCGCGACCAACGCGGAGTTGGAGGCCAAGCGTTCGGGTTGACGGGCCAGGTTGGGCGGCGCATACTAAGGCTAATGGCCGGCAGGTAGATTATGCCAACGGATAAACACCTCCGCTGTTCCTTCTGCGGCAAGTCCAAGGACGCCGTCCGGAAATTTATTTCTGGTCCGTCGGTGTACATCTGCAATGAGTGCATTGCGCTCTGCAACGAGATTCTCGCGGA
>JBDHDY010000441.1:0-7433 GCA_039591275.1 Gemmatimonadota bacterium
TCTCCTGGGCATAGGACCCGTCGGGACGCTCGTAGCGAGCGGTGTCCTAGAGGCCCAGGGAACGCTGGTACTGGCAGACTTCGAAAACCGTACGGCGGACTCGACCCTCGGCCCCTCGGTTACAGAAGCCCTCCGCGTGGATCTCGCTCAATCTCCCGTGATCCGGCTGTTCGACCCCTCGGCCATTGCGGGCGCGCTGGAGCGCATGAACCGTGATCCTGACGCTCCGCTCGATGGGACATTGGCGCTCGATCTAGCTGAACGTGAGGGCGCCCAGGCGGTGGTGTCAGGCGAGATCAGTCCGGTGGGGCAAGGGTTCGTGGTATCGGCACAACTCGTGGCCACTGCGGACGGCGCCGTGCTTTTGGCCCTCCGGGAGACGGCGGACGACGACTCGGAGATAATCCAGGCCATTGACCAGCTATCAGCTCGACTACGGGAGCGGATTGGGGAATCGCTCCGCACGATCAGGGCAAACGAGCCCCTCGAGCGCGTCACCACCGGATCGCTTGACGCGTTCCGCAGGTACTCGCAGGCCCTGAGGGCCGATCTCGAAGGCGATGTAGGGCGGACTATTACGCTCCTCGAGGAAGCCATCGCGCGCGACAGCTCGTTCGCCATGGCGTATCGTAAACTTGCGGCCATGCTGAGCAATGCCGGCGCGAGCCAGTCACTGATCAACGATGCCGCGACTAAGGCCTACGAGCATCGCGACCGACTCCCCGAAGTCGAGAGTTACCTGGCAATTGCATACTACTACAGCAGCGTGGAGTTCGATCGGACCAGAGAGATCGACGCTTACCGCTCGGCGCTCGAGTTGGATCCCGAAAACCTGACTGCTCTCAACAACCTCGCTCTCTCGCTCAACCTCATGCGGGAGTGGGAGGAGGCCGAGCAGCTTGCTCGCCGGGCCATGGACCTTGCCGATTATTGGCAATTCTACGGGAACGCGCTGACTGCAAAAGCCGGACAGGGCAAATTCACCGAAGTTGAGTCGACGTTGGTACGGCTGAAGGCCGCGCTGAGTGAGAGTCCGCAGACGGCGAGATTGGAGACCTGGGCTGCCTCGGCCCAGCGCGATTACGAACGCGCCGAGCAGTTGGTGCAATCCATCGAGGCATCTGAGCGCAATCCGTTCTGGCGGTCCTGGACGACGTTTACCCGGTTCGCCATGGACCAAACCCGCGGTCAACTCGAAAGAGCCGAGCGTCAGATCCAGGAGAACATGACGGTGAGCAACGAGCTCAATCAACCGGGCTCGTACGTGGGAGCGGCGATAAACCTCGCATTCATGGAGAGCGACTATCGGGGCGACACGGCGGCAGCGCTCCTAACCGTCGAAGCGGCCCTCGAAAGAAGCCCCCTGCCGGCGATGCCCGTCTCTGACCGCCCGTACGCCGCACTCGCCTATTTCTATGCCCGAGTTGCACGGCTGGATGAGGCCAAGCGGCTGCTGACAGAGTACAGAAGCGAGGTGGACGAGACTGTCAGGAGCGGCGACCCGTTCCGGCATGCTGCGGCTGCCGCGATTGCCCTTGCAGAGGGCCGCGTCCAAGATGCCATCACCGATTACCGCGCGGCGTACGACGAAGCCGGCTGCGCGACCTGCTGGTTGTTCGACCTCGCGCGGGCCTACGAACGGGCGGGCGACCAGGATTCCGCCTTTGCGGTATACGGGCGGGCGGTGTCCACAACGGGGCTGTATCGCGTCTACGAGGAGTACACCACTCTGGCCCCCACCTATAAGCGCCTCGGCGAGTTGCATGAGGGCCGGGAGGATCGCGAGCAGGCCGTCGACTACTACAACCGCTTCGTTGAGCTGTGGCAGGATTCCGATCCGGAGCTACAGCCGGTGGTGGAGGAGGTGAGGGGAAGAATCGCGCGGTTGGTTGGCGAACCGGGGAGCTAGCGGCCGCCCCGCACCAACCCCGCACACCACCCCAGGAGCGGGGAGCGGCTCTTGGATTTGAGATCTGAGATTTGCGATTTGGGATTGGCGATTGTCATTTCGCCCTGACTCGGACCTATCCTGGCGAAAATGCCGGCTCAGAAGCCCAATCTCAAATCGCCGATCGCCAATCTCAAATCTCACATCCTCCCCCCTCCTCCGTACTCCCTACTCCCTACTCCCCGGTGAATGGGGGGGAGCGGCGGTATCACCCCTCATGCGAAATTCATAAAAAATTGCGAACTTGGGCAGAAGATTGAGCGTCCGTGGACCGCCCCGGCATCCTAGGGGCGGCGTCGGCGTCGGTCTCTCTTGGAGGATGCTATGCGGGAAGCGGTGGAGCAGCTCTGGCCCGAGATCCAGTGGATCCAGGGTGACGCCCTCAGGGAGGCCGTCACACGCACCTGGATCGAGGCCTTCGAGGCCAGCCCTCTGGAGCCCGAAGACCTCAACGAAATCCCGTTCACTCTTCTCGTCCCCAACTGCCCGGCCACGTTCATGGAGCACAAGCGGTGCGTGGTCCACATCGCCCGGAAGAGCGCCGAGGCCATGCAAGAGTTCCTCGGCAGAGCTCTCGCCATCGACCTTGACACGGTCATTGCCGGAGCCATTCTCGCCGATGTGGGAAAGCTTCTAGAATATGAGAAGGTGGACGGCAAGGCCCAGCAGAGCGAGCGAGGTAAGAGCTTGCGGCATCCGTTCACGGGGGTATCCCTGGCACTCGGGTGCGGTGTGCCCGAAAGGGTTTGCCACATCATCGCTGCCCACGCCGCAGAGGGAGATCTGGTCAAGCGCAGCACCGAGGCCACCATCGTGCACCACGCCGATTTCATGAGTTATTTGCCGTTCAAGAACCTGGCGGGCTGAGATCGCACCCGGCCGGGGTGGCCGGGGCTCCGCAACCGTCGACGGGAGGAGAGTTGGGGATGTCGGAAACCATTACCGCCCAGATGGCTCGTTGGGCTGCCGACCTGAAGTTCACGGACCTGCGAGATGTTGGACTCCATCGGATGTGCGCTCGGCGGGTTCCGCCAGGAAGACGCGCGCATTGCGCTTGCGGTGTTGGACGAAACCGGCGGGAAAGGTCCGGCCACTGTCTTTGGCAGCGGGAAGAAGACCGATCCTGTCTCGGCCTCGCTGGCAAACGCCCTCATGGTCCGGGTGATGGATTACAACGACATCTACTGGCAACAGGACCCATCACACCCCTCCGACATCATCCCGGCAGCCATCGCCTGCGGGGAGCGCGCCGGACTGAGCGGCAAGGATCTCATCGTGGGCATCGTGTTGGGTCACGAGTTCGAGATGCGCCTCTGCGAGGCGGCGTTTCCCGGCATCCGGGAGCGAGGTTGGCACCATGCGACCCTCACGGCCTTCGTGTCACCGATCGTCGCGGGTCGCATGCTTGGTCTTTCATGGGAACAAATCCAACATGCCATCGGCATCTCAGCGTCGCGCCACGCGACATTGGGTGCGGTCACCGCCGGCAAGCTCACCATGATGAAGAACACGGTGGACCCCATGGCCACGCAGAGCGGAGTGTTTGCCGCGCTCCTCGCAGAGCGAGGGTACACCGGCCCCGAGCATGTGATCGACGGGAAGGAAGGCCTCACGCACTGTTTTGGTCCCGAGTGGAAGCTCGACGTGTTGGTGGATGGCCTGGGTGATTCATGGCGCATCGAAGGCTGCGGGATGAAGGCATTCCCCACCGAGGCTTTGACCCACGCACCGATCTCTGCCGTGCTCGATCTCGTCACCAGCAACGATCTGGCACCCGAGCAGGTGCAGAAGGTCCACATCCGTTCGTTGGGCCGCGCTGCGGACATCTTGGCCGATCCGTCGAAATACGATCCCCAGAGCAAAGAGACGGCCGATCACAGCCTACCGTACGTCATCGCAGCGGCCGTCGTCGATCGCCAGGTGACGCCGGCGCAGTTCGAGCCGGACAAGATCATGAACCCGCTGATCCGGGAGCAGCTCAACAAAGTCAAAGTGGTTGCCGACCCGGAGATCGAAGCGGTCTTCCCCAAACTCCAACGAGTTATCGTGACCATTGAGACGACTGACGGGCGCGAACTCACGACGCAACTCGACTATCCCAAGGGCGATCCGCGCAATCCGCTGACCGATCAAGAAGTGGAGGAGAAGTTCGACGCGTTGGCCGCTCCCGTGATGTCAGATGCCGGGCGCCAGCGCCTCAAGGAGGCAGTCTGGGCACTCGACAGCGTGGAGTCCATATCGAAGTTGATGGAGCTCTGCCGGACCGATAAATAGCCGGGCGCGGAGGTGATCACATGGGTCAGACCATCGTCGAGAAAATCGCCCAACGTCATATGACGGAAGGCCCCGACCGGCCGCACCACGTCACGTGATGACCCACGACAACACGGCAGCGGTCATCAAGAAGTTCAAAGCGATCGGAGCAGAGCAGATTCACGACCCCCGCCAGCCGGTGTTCACCCTCGATCACGACATTCAAAACAAGTCTGAAGCAAACCTCGCCAAGTACAGCGAGATCGAGGCTTTCGCGAAAGAACACGGAGTCGACTTCTACCCGGCGGGGACCGGTATCGGTCACCAGATCATGATCGCGCATGGTTACGTATTGCCTGGTTCCCTGGTCGTTGCTTCCGATTCCCACTCCAATATGTACGGTGCCGTCGGGGCCCTCGGGACGCCGGTGGTGCGGACCGACGCGGCAGCTATCTGGGCCACCGGAGAGTTCTGGTGGCAGTTGCCACGAACCGTTCGAGTTGTCCTAGAAGGTGAGTTACGCGAAGGCGTGAGCGGAAAAGACATCATCATTACGCTGTGCGGACTGTACAACAAGGGCGAAGTCCTGAATGCCGTCGTGGAGTTCACCGGTCCCGGGGTCGCCAGTCTGAGCATGGATGCGCGCATGACCATCGCAAACATGACGACGGAGTGGGGGGCGCTGGCAGGGTGGTTTCCGGTCGATGACGTCACGATCGGTTATTTGTCGGAGCGCAAGATCTTCACAGACGCATTCTACAAAACGAGGTTCAGTGACGAGTATCTGATCGGGTGGGTAGCAGGCCCTCCGAGCCCGGATCTGGACGCCTCCTACGCCGGCGAGATCGTCATGAACCTGGGCGACGTAAGTCCGCATGTTTCAGGACCCGATACCGTACAGGTCATTCGATCACTAGTCGACATCGAGAAGGAACGCGTCGAAATCCAGAAGGCTTATCTCGTCTCCTGCGTCAACAGCCGGTTGGAGGATTTGGAGGCGGCAGCGCGCGTGGTCAAGGATCAAAAGGTCGCGGCCAACGTTCAGTTTTATATCGCGGCAGCCAGTCATGAGGTACAGGAGCGAGCCGAAACGTCGGGCGCCTGGGGAGAATTGCTCGACGCCGGCGCCCAGGCGTTGCCTCCCGGATGCGGGCCATGCATCGGTCTAGGAGTGGGGTTGTTGGAGCCGGGGGAAGTCGGTATCTCCGCGACCAATCGCAATTTCAAGGGGCGGATGGGTTCGCGGGATGCCCAGTGTTACCTGGCCAGCCCTGAGGTGGTGGCTGCCTCGGCCGTCGCCGGCTATATCACGGCCCCCGGCGTATCGGACGGCATGCTACCAGAGAGGAAGTTCAGCGAAGCAGCACCTCAGGCGGGCGAGCCCGAGAAGGTGGAGGTTCAGTCCGGCTTTCCCGAGAAGATCCAGGGTCGCATCGTCTTTGTACCACAGGACAACCTGAACACCGACGGCATATACGGTAAGGACTACACGTATCGTGAGGGAATGACTTCGGACGAGATGGCCCGAGTGGTAATGGAGAATTACGACCCTGAGTTTGCGGCCAAGACAGCCGCGGGCGACGTTCTCGTGGGCGGCTTGAACTTCGGCACCGGCTCGAGCCGCGAGCAGGCGGCTACCGCACTTCAGGCCAAGGGCATCGCGCTCGTGATAGCCGGGAGTTTTTCGCAAACGTATCTCCGCAATGCGTACAACAATGGCTTCGTTTGCATCGAATGCCCCGCACTCGGGCGACGCGTCAAGGAACACTTAGCGGAGGCGGTAGGCAGCGGTGAACTGACCATCATTCCCGGCGACCAGATCGAAGTGGATTTCAGCACCGGAGCGACGACGTATCGCGGTGAGACGTTCTACTTCCCCGCACTGGGACGGGTTCCACAATCGTTGGTAGTTGCAGGCGGCATCGAAAACCTGGTGAAGAAACGGTTGGGGTTGGGGTGAGGGAGGTAGGAGCGGGGAGCGGGGAGCGGGGAGCGGGGGGTCAACATAGCGCAATCGGACATGAAGTTAAACCGCGTCCCTGAGGAGGACCCGCAGGTCCGTCTCGAAGGGCGCGGTCGTCGATGAGGCAGTCACCCACTGCCATGGGAGACACTAGAAGTTCACAATGATCTGAATATCGCAGATGACAACCCATTGACGGGCCGCGCCCTTCGAGACGCACGCCTTCGGCGTGCTCCTCAGGGCTGCGCCATGTAGAGGTCAAATGGCACACCACACCGTAGTCACGATGCCGGGCGACGGCATCGGAAAAGTTGTTCTTCGCGAAGCTCTCAAGGTGCTCGATGCGGTTGAGTTCGATGCCGAGTACGTAAATGCCAACATCGGTTGGGATTTCTGGATCAATGAGGGCAATCCACTTCCGGGAGAGACTGTCGAGCTTCTGAAGAAACACAAGCTGGGACTTTTTGGAGCCATCACGTCGAAACCCAAGGGACAGGCGGCAGCGGAGCTGCGCTCGGACCTCCGCGACAAGGGATATTCGTACTTCAGCCCCATAGTCGGGATGCGCCAGATGTTCAACCTCGATGTTTGCATCCGTCCGTGCCGTTCCTTTCCCGGCAACCCCCTGAACTTCATTCGCCAAGCGGCGAACGGTGGTTTTGACGAGCCAAAAGTCGACGCCGTGATCTTTCGGCAAAACACCGAGGGCCTGTACTGCGGCATAGAATGGACGGATCCTCCGGCCCAAGTGCGCGAGGCTCTGGCGATCCATCCCAAACACAAGCCATTCGGGAAAGTGCCCAGCCAGGATATCGCCATTTCCGTACGGATGTTCACGTGGAGTGCCTGCCGGCGCATCGTAGAGGCCGCGTTCGCCTACGCGAAAAAGCACGGTTATCCGTCAGTGACAGTGTGTGAGAAGCCCAATGTGCTACGCGAGACGTCCGGTATGATGGAAGAGGCGGCCCGCCAGGCTCACGAGGGCTACCCAGATATCGATCTCTGGTCCACCAACATCGACGCTCAGATGATGTGGCTCACCAAGAATCCCGAAGCGTACGGGGTGATCGTGGCTGGGAACCTCTTTGGTGATATCATCTCGGATGCCTTCGCCGGATTGGTGGGCGGACTCGGCTTTGCCTGCTCGGGGAACATCGGTGACGAGGTAGCAGTGTTCGAGCCCACCCACGGTTCCGCACCCAAGTATGCCGAACTCGACCCACCCATCGTGAACCCGATTGCCATGATCCTGAGCGCCGCCATGCTGCT
>JBDHDY010000442.1:0-3601 GCA_039591275.1 Gemmatimonadota bacterium
ACCAGTTGAACATAATGGTCACCCAAATGGCCAGCAAGCGTCGCCTTGACACGCTATTTGGAGCCGACCAACCTTCGAAAGTGAGTAACGTTCCTGCAATTGCCGGGCTCTCGCCCTTGGCCGCCTCACCCCAAGCCCGGCGATCGGCCAACAGGTGGCCAGTGGCTATCACCACTCTCGCCACCCCACCACCCCCTTTTTCGGGTCCCCCGGCAGGTTTCCGGAACCAGGCGACCGGTCCCAACCTCGGACCTCACCCAGCAGATTTCAGTGCTGGAGTCCACATTCTGGCAACGTCCAACGTCATTCTCTCCAGCGGCCAGGGAATCGCACCCGGCCGGTATGGCATCACCTTTGCCAGAGTCAGTGGCGCTAACGACCTCGCTGCCACCCCCCTGCTGCGCCCGGAGTTCAGTTTCAGACGATGAACCTCCTCGACATCGCCCCGTTCGAAGCACATCGCACTGTATCCGCCTGGGTCGCCGAGCGGAGTGATGAGTCCTGTCGGCAGCTGGAGCGAAGCCAGCGATCTTCCACGAACGCTCATCGATGCATTGGAGACTTGGGCTCCCCTTTCCCGACTCACCCCGTGTGCCCGCGAGACGTCGAAGGACGGTACGGTGAAGTTCTTGTGGACGTTAGCCGACGGATTGGCCATCGAGTCCGTGTGGATACCAGAGGGTAAACGGCGCCGCACTCTGTGTATCTCCTCTCAGGTCGGGTGCGCGTTCGGGTGTCGCTTCTGCGCTACCGGCCGCATGGGATTTCAACGTCACCTCACTCCATGGGAGATCACCGGCCAGCTACGGGAGATGATGCTCGACGCGCAATTCGGAAGGCCTACGAACGTCGTCTTCATGGGAATGGGCGAACCGCTTCACAACTGGTCTGCCGTCGACGTCGCCCTCACCACGCTCAATGACCCACTCGGATTCGGGATCGGGGCACGTCATATCACCGTGAGCACAGTCGGTCTGCTGCCGCAACTCACAAAGCTCGCTCAGCGTTCGGAACAGTTCCGCCTGGCGGTGTCGCTCCATGCGGCAACGAGTCGACGTCGCGCCGCCCTCATGCCGGTCGAGCGCAAATACAATCTCGAACGACTCGTAACCAACCTGCGCGCTTTCGCCCGGCGAGTTACGCTTGAGTACGTGATGATCCAGGGGGCAAATGATGCAACGGAAGACGCCACGGCCCTGGCAGAGATCGCGAAACCCCTGGGGGCCATGGTCAATCTGCTACCGCTGCACCCGGGAGGGGCGGCGGAACTCGTGCCATCGCCTCCGGAGACAATGCAGGCGTTTGCGGGCACGCTGCGCTCACACGGAGTCAACGTGACGGTTCGCCGAAGCCGAGGCGTGGACATAAGGGCGGCGTGCGGTCAGCTATTGGTCGAGACGGCGGTTGGGCGCGGCGTCGCGCCCGAGGACGATGGTGACATCTAGCAACAGGCGAGGATCTGGATCGATTGTAATCCTTCCTACTCCTAAGCCCCGTTGTACCGCGTCGCCAACTGTAGCATCCTCACCGCGCACGATGATGTTGGTGGAATCCTGCCCACTCTGGTCCGCCGTTCCGAAAAACACCACGTCGATCCCTTGAGTCCGCAACCGGCGTGTCATTTCTCGCGCTAGACCGTCCACCTCGGTGCCGTTCAGCACTTCGACCGTAATTCGGCGGCCCTCTCCAGGAATGCGTGAGCGGCCTCGCTCTTCGCTCCGGGCACGGGAGAGCCACCACGCCCCCCCACCTAACAGCAGCACGACCACAAGGCAACTGATCAGCCAGACTGTAGAACGGCGTTCCAAAATTCCGCGCTCTCCCTCCACACCGGCAGGTCGGATTGCAGGTTCCACACGAGACGCTCCCGAACAACGGTGCGCAACACTTGCAGCGGCTCAGTGGGCACGCGTGCCGCTAGCGCGGCGCGCTCTCGATTCCGAAAGGACCGTCCTGGCTCCAGATAATCAGCGATGTACAACATGCGTCCCACATCGTCCCACCCAGCGTATCCCACCGAATGGAAACGCACCGCATCCAGCACACCTCGGTCGGCCTCACCATGTTCACTGGCTACACGGGCGGCAGCCGGACCGTGATAAAGCGAAGGCGTATTCCAACAAGCATCTGACCAGCGAGCGAGGTCTTTGGGGGGGGCGTCGCGCAGCGCGTCGTGCAGATAAGCAGCCCTTACCCAACGCAGTCGCTCCGCTGGAGGTTTTGCCATCGCCACAGCCCACGCTTCGACCATACCCGCAACTCGCCTTACGTGCGCCCGCCGTTGTTCCTTGATCTGCGCCCACGAAGGCAGCCCGGCATTGCCAGCGGGCCCAAGCATCACTGGTGACAACTCCGCCAACTCCCTCTGCCAAAACCCACGCCGTGCCAACTCCGGGTGTGGAATCACGAGGTCATCTTCGTCGATCACGCACTCACCGTAGCGTACGATATCCAAGTCAAGCGTGCGCGAGCCCCAGCGCTCGTTGCGCTTGCGACCTGCCCGCTGCTCACCCTCCCGACATACGTCGAGCAGCTCCCGGGGAGATAGCCCGGTGCTCAGTAACACCATCTGATTCAAATACGACTCCTGATCGGGCGGGCCGAGGGGTTCGGTCTCTTCCACAGAGCTTTCCGCGATCAAATCGGTCTCGTGGCTTGCAGCGAGAAACGATCGACCGGTGGCGAGGTGCGCCTCACGGTTCCCAAGGTTCGAGCCGAGCGCAACGAACGCCCATTCAGCCATCGGGGTCTTCTCGGCGGCGCTCCAACACAACTTCCACGTAGTCCAGAGGCCCTTCGATAGGGACGTGGGGCTTGCGAGCGGCCACCAAAACCTCTTCGACCCTCTCCATGGCCAGGGCTCTCGCAGCCACTTTTTCGCATAGGGCCTCGAGGAATTGGTGGTGGCTCTTGCCCACCGTCTCCGCCACCAGCTTGTAGAGGTCCCGATAGTCGAGGAGGCTCTCGGGTGAATCTGTTTTGCCTACATCCCGGAGTGAAAGTCGCACGGTAAGGTCCAGCTCGAGCGGCTGCGGCACGTGTCCCTCGTGCGGCAGCAGGCCAACGCAGGTATGGAACCGCATGCCTTTGAGCGAGATCCTGTCACGGGCCGTGGTGATTCGATGATCTGCGTTCGAAGGGTCTGTCGTCATAGATCTCTGGGAATGCCATCCCCAGCCGTGAAGCGCTGCGTGATCTCAGCCAACATCTTGGCGACGGATTCGAGCTCCCCTGTTGCCCTCGCCATCTCGTCCAGCCGCGTGGCCACGTCCGCCGCTCGCTGCACAACTTCCTCTACATCTTCGCGGTTGCGGGACGAGATATCCGCCACTGCGTTGATACGATCCCGCAGCCCGGCAATGGCACCGCTTTGGTCTTCGGCGGTTCCCGCGATTCGCTCGGCGTGGTCCGTGGCATCGACGGTTGCAGTAACAATGGAGTCCAGAGCGCCGAGACCTTCGGTGCTCACCTGCTCGACGCCGGCCACCGCCACGTGCCCGCGGCGCATCTGCTCAACGACCTCGCCGAGACGCATCTGCACGTCGGCCACAAGATGTCCGGCATCCACGGCGGCCTGGCCGCTCTGCTCGGCCAAACGCCG
>JBDHDY010000443.1:0-3240 GCA_039591275.1 Gemmatimonadota bacterium
CGGATACTGATCCGCTTCTCAGTCTGGGCCTTCTCACGGTCCATCCGCTCCCGACGGGCGTCGACGGCGTTAAACGGATCTTCGGGCTCGGTCCCGAACATCTTATCCCAGGTCGCCTTGGCACCCTTGATGCCCTTCTTCACGATGTCAGCCAGCATTCCCATGGATTACCCCTTGACGCCACAGCGAAGATCGACCGCTCCGATGCACGGGATGGTCTCGGTGGCGTCACCGCCGGTGTTGTCCGCGTCGATCCCGATCTTGACATCCAAGATCTCCCCGGCCTCCAGGTTGGTGGCTGTGATCGCGAAGTCGAAGTCCGCAAACGTGGTCGAGTTCATATCGACTCCCGCCGGCGCGGTTGCCAGCTGGGCGCTCACAGTGTTGTCCTTGTCGACAGAGTGCGCGGTCAGGGAGACTGAACAGTCGACGGCGCATGCTTGCGTCAAACAGCCGGCCCGAACACGAAGGATGACCGACGCCGCCCCGACGTACTCGGCCGGCAGGATGATCTCGGTTCTGGCGTACTCAACGGCAGTCCCGCCTCCGGCGAGGTCCTCGACCTGCAGGGTCGGATGGTCCGTCCCAAACGTCCCGCCAACGATGGCGAGGTCGTCGGTGCCCGGTGTGCCGGCGGCGTTGTCGAGCGAGTCGTAGTCGTTGATGGACCGCCACGAATACATCGGCACCGCATAGACACCGGTATCCTGGACCAATGCGGTCCTTGCGATGCCGGGCTGGATGCCCCCTTGGGCGAACAGAACGCCAGGGACAACGAGGTCCTCTGGAACTCGTACTGGATTAGACATTTGACTTCCTCAGGTTTAGGTTCCGCCCCACTTGTCAGTGTCAGCAGGGTTGACAATTGCGCCCTGGGCCCCTGCGGTCCATCCGGAGAATGAGGCGTGTACGGTTACGGCAACGGGGGTTGGTGACATGTGGTCCGGGTTGACGCTTACGCGGTCAACGATGACATCCGCCAAATGCCAGTAGGTTGAATCTGTTACGTACAGCTTGGCTTCCTTGACATCATCAATGGCATGGGTGTTCTCAGCCAAAACCATGTCGCCCTCAAGATACGTAAACTGCATCTCGGCATCGATAGGCCCGGCCACACGCTTGGTATCCGAACAGGTCGTACTCGTGACGTACGGGGTGTTCCGGGCCCGGATCGACATGCTAAACTCTGTCAGGTCGAGAATCTCGACCCCATCAAGCTCGATCTTCATGCATGCCGATGTTGGCGGGTTCGGGGAGCTGGTGTCCTCGCCGTCACCAGTCACCCCGATAGTCAAGGCTCCGTCCGCGGCGAAAAAGATTCGATACTCAATGAGCTGTCCAGTAGCGGGCCCCCACACGAGATCGAACCGTTCGCATATTGCCGGACCGGTCACCCCAAGCAGCCTAGTGATCTCACCAATAAACGTGAAGTCGGCGCCGGGGAACACGGCCGGGGTATGGCCGTACCCGAGGTACCAGCCATTCCAGTCGTTTGGCCCAGCCACTCGAACGACGCCTCCGTCAGAGTTACTCGAGACGTACGCAACTGGCTTTCCAATGTGCTGGATTGCCCATGCTCGAGTAGTCTGTTCGCCTCCAACGCTAGAGTTCAATCCACTAACAATTGAGTGAGCCATTTCTATGTCCCCAAATCGGTACTCGTGAAGTGCATTTCAATATAGCCGCGCCACGCACACGACCAGCCCTGGATGCCTCGGTTCTTCGTCCCGTCTTCCTCGGTTATCGGGGCCTCGAGACATTTGGCGAGGTGAACGAATGTCTTATCGTTCCACGTCAGTGCGGTCAAAACGTCCTCCCACGGCCGCATCGCCTCATAGACCGCCCACAGCACATCGAACAGGATGTACTGGCCTTGGTCTCCGGTAGAGACCTCAATCTTGAACTCGGCGGTCATGAACGATGCGTTGGAAGTTTGCTGGTGCGGGCCGGTGATCTTCGAGCTAAGGCCCCTGCTCTCGGGAAGGTCGGCAGTAGAGACCTCGTCGAACCAGGGGGCCTGCTGGGTGACGTTCAGCTTGATCTTGTTGCCATCCTCCATCTCAGCCTCGAACTCGGTGTTCGCTTCGAGGAGAGTCCAGATCGCGTCATAGACCTGGCGAAGAGGGTTGTTGGGATTGGCCATGTTTTATTCCTAGAGTCCGGGTCTCTTCCAACGGCCGAGTGCCGTCTGGGCTACGACTCCGTAGTAGATGTTGGCCCGCCCGCCGTTTCCTTGGCCGATCACGGTCTTGATGGCGCCATGGCCCTTCCGGAAGATGACTTCGGTGCCAGGCTCGATGAACATGTACGCCCCATCATGCATTCCTTCCACCTGTATCTTTGCGGCTACAGCGGACGTGCTAATGCACGCCACACGAAACGACGTACAGCCCATGGCGCTATCGTAGATGGTTTTATCAACACCATTGGCGAGTGTTTCAGATCCTGCGTCAGCCATGTCTTACTCCTAAATTCCAAGTCCCATGCCAAGCCCGGACTGGGCGTAGCGTTCCACCATCGCCGACCCATGTGTCGGCGCCGGATCAGTTGCCGGCTTGTGTGGTTGTGTAAGCAGTCATTTACCACCCCTGTTTGAGAGCTCATAAAATTTTAGACGGCATCGAGGCGAAGGTGACCACCTCGGATTTCCTCCAAGGTTCTCCTCGCCTCTGCCTTCATGAACGCGTAGCGATGGTACGGCCGCTGGGTCTTTGGATTGAAGTCCTTGGATCCGCGTGCCTCGTACAGCCAGATGCCAGCGAGCTTGGCGGACAGGTCGGTGATCAGCACCGGCGTGGCCCCGCCCTCGGTGACGACTGGGATGCGAAGGTGGCAGCCTCGAAGGATCGCATCGATCTTGGCGTCCGCAACGGTGATGGCCTCGGTGATCCGTGCCGCGACACCAGTGTCGTCGTTGTCCAGGTCCGCCCACGTCTCGACGTTGGTTGTCCCGAACACCTGGTAGAGGTCAGCTGCAGCTGAGTATGCCATTAGGGTACTGCCGTTCTCGATTTGTATTGAGTGAGCCGAACCGAACGGAAATTGGGGTCGCCGGCGGTGGCGGTCTGGCGGATGCGACTGTCGGCGGACTTGGCTTTGAAGAGAGCCTCGTCAGCATCGAACTTGAGGGCTCCTTGCTGCTTGTAGTCGAGCAGTCGGGAAAGCTTGTACTCGCACAGCCTGAGGAACGCGTCGTAGGCCACCACGTCCAAGTCGATCGGGTCGGTGATGATGTAGTTG
>JBDHDY010000444.1:0-6999 GCA_039591275.1 Gemmatimonadota bacterium
GCGAGTGTGTGTAAGTAGAAGGAGGGGGCTTACGGGCCTACCGTGGGTGCGGGGAGATCCCTCCGCATCAAGGGAGCTGCGGTGTGTGAATTCTGGTCAGCACCTCGTGGGCCTACGGGCCACTTGGAGCCTTCCGAGCGGCAATGAGCAAGTGATCGTTTTGGGCACGAATGGTGGACGAGCTCGGGTATTCCGCGAGCACCCTTTGTCGGAATGCTTCCAACGCCAGCGGGAATTCCTCGGTCGAGTAGAGGCGGAAAGTGGAGTAATACCGTCCCCTCGCCTGCGCCAACAACCGCGTCAGGTTGGTATCCATGGTCCATGGCCGGTGCTCGGCGTGAACCGACGACAGGCGCGTGCAGCGCATCATGGCGCTGCACAGATCGATTTCTGAGTGCAATCGTGTTTCCCGTTTGGCGAACTCCGGGAAAAGACGCCCCCAGATGGTCTCCTCGTTCTGTTCTGGCGTTCTGGTGTAAACCGAGAGGAGCCCCTCCGGCCGGAGCGTTCGCACTGCCTCTGAGACAAACGCGTCGAGGTGGAAATAATGGACTGAGTTGAAGGACAACACGGCGTCGAAGGCATCTGTGGCAAACGGTAATCTCTCCGCAACTCCCACCGCCCGGTGCAAGCAGGCACTGTGCGTCTTCGGCAAACCGCAGGTTACCATGGATGTGCTCGCGTCGAACGCCACCGCCCAGCACTCCATGGCGTAGAGCGCAGCCAACGCGCGAGCTACCGCTTCGACGTAGCGACCGGTCCCTGCGCCGACGTCGAGGATCCGGGGCGGGTTCGCAGACCATGGACGCGACGCGTTGCACCGATGCTGCGTCCAAGTCACGAAGGGTGCGGTAATGCTTGGCCACACTCGCGAAATGGCGGGCAACGGAATGGTGGGAACCTCGTGCCGAATACCGCATGACAGCAACATCCCACTGCGCGTGTCTTGGAAGCAGATGTGACGGATATCGGCCGAGCCATCGACGACGCGCAGTTGGCTCTTATTAAGTGTGCTAAGGGGCAGCCCCGACAGGCAAGGGGGTGCGAGCGGATGGTCCCCGCTCCCACCCCCTTCCTGACCGAGTCTTGGCGACCGAGTCCCAGACTCAGCGTTCTGCGGCGCTCAAGCGCGATGTTACTGAGCGTTCACTCGGTTTGCAGCGCGATGAGCGGATCGACCTTTGTGGCCCTCCTGGCAGGGACATAAACGGCGGCCAGCGACACGAGCAGCAGCAGCGCGGCAATCCCGCTGAAGGTTAGTGGATCGACGGCGCTAACCCCGAACAACAGAGTGCTTGCAAATCGCGTGAGCACGAGAGATCCGGCCAGGCCCACGGCAATGCCGATCCCTGTGATGATCATCCCCTGACTGAGTACCATCTTCAGGATCCTCCCCGTGGGGGCGCCGATGGCCATCCGGATGCCGATCTCATGCCGCCGTTGGTTGCTGGTGTACGACATCACGCCATAGATCCCCACAGCCGCGAGCACGAGGGCAAGCAATCCGAAGATGCCAAGCAGTGCCGCTCCCATTCGGCGGGCCCAGAGGGCCTGGCTGAGGATTTGTTCGATGGTGCTTTGAAATGTGAGGGCCAGCTCCGGGTCCAGGGCCTGGACCTCCCGCATCACCGTCCCCATTACCGCCTCTGGGTCGCCGGCGGTACGCACGTGCAGGGTCCCGATTGCCGGGTAGTTCTGTGCGACGGGCATGTAGGCCATTGATTGTGGATCGCCGCCGATCTGGCCGATGGCCACATTCCGGACAATCCCCACCACCTCACGAACCAAGCTGTCCTGTCCAAGGAAGTGGAATCGCCTGTTCAGGGGATCCTCGCCGGCCCAATAGCGCTCCGCCATGGCTTCGTTGATGACCACAGCCAGCGTGTTGCCCTCGCGGTCGAACTCGGTGAACAAGCGCCCGCGGACCAATGGAATCCGCAAAGTCTCGAAATAGTTCGGTGCCACCGTGGTGACTAATGACAGCCGTCCTTCGAAGTTCGGGTCAGGTGGCAGGTCCTCGCGAATCACTGTTCGCTGTAGAGCTGCGCCCAAGGGAGCGCTGGCCGCCACGGTTGCCATCTCTACGCCGGGCACCGTCTGTGCCCTTTCCATCGCTCCTCGATAGAACTGCCGACCCTGTTCGGGTCCGTAATCCCTCGACGCCAGATTCATCGCAAATACAAAGAGATTCTTGGATTCGAATCCGGGATCGACGCGAAGAGCGGCCTGCATGCTCCTCACGAATAACCCTGCCCCGATTAGAGTAATGACCGCCAAGGCGACCTCGGACACCACCAAAAGACTCCTCAAGGGGCTCCGCCCGAAACCAGCCGACTGCTGACGCCCACCCACTTTCAGTGCCTCGTTCAGGTCCGGTGCGGATGCCTTGAAAGCTGGAAGCAGCCCGAAAAGCACACCGGTGATGAGCGAAATGCCGAGTGTGAATCCCAGTACCTTGCTGTCCAGCGTGAGCTCGACGGCGTTTTGATTCAGGAATGCGGGTCGGAAAGACCACATGAGGCTCCGGCCCCAAAAGGCCACCAGCAAACCCACCCCCCCGCCGAGGAGTGACAGGACGACGCTCTCGGTCATCAGCTGTGAGACAATGCGGCTGCGTGCGGCACCGAGGGCGGCCCTGAGGCTGATCTCCTTCGTCCGTGTTGCTCCCCGGGCCAGCATGAGGTTGGCCAAGTTGACGCAGGCGATCAGCAGGACGAGGCCAACGACCGACATCAACACGGTACCAGCCCGCACCATGCCGTCCCGTTGATTGACGCCGACTGCGGCATCGGCGATGGGCACGAGGGCAACGCCGCGGCCCTTGTTGTCACCGGGGTATTCCTGTTCCAGCCTTGCCGCGATCGCCTTCATGGGGACCTCGGCTTGGGCCAGGGTGACGCCGGGTTTCAGTCGCCCGTAGGCGTTGAAGAGTAGCGGGCGACGTTCCTCGAACCAGTGCCAAAAGGTCTGTGGGGTGATCTGTTGCCGCATGCTCAAGGTCACCCAGACCTGATCGGGATTGCCGAGAGTGGTAACCCCTTTGAACTCCGGGGGCGTCACGCCGACGAGCGTGAATGGTTGGGAGTTCATCGAGAATGTCTCGCCTACAGCCGCGGGATCGCCGCCAAACAAACGGCTCCAGACCGTGTGACTCACGACGGCTACCGGGTAGTTGCCCAATCCCTGGTCTTCATCCGGGAAGAACGTTCGGCCCAGAATAGGGTTGACCCCCAGCACGTCGAAGTAGTTGGCGGTGACGATGGATACCGGTAGCTGTTCCGGGGTGGTCTCCACCAGCAGCGTAGCGCCCCAGCCGACAGTCGCAGCCATGTCCTCGAAGACATCGTTCTGGGAACGAAAATCCTCGAAGTTCAGGCGGGACATGGGCGAGGTGCTGAAGCCTCCAGCGACGTTCTCGTCCGAGGTGTAGAGGGCCACCAGCTCCTGGGAGTCCTCCACCGGAAGAGGATTTAGGAAGACCGCGTTGATGATGGTGAAGATGGTCGTGTTGGCGCCGATGCCTAGCGCCAGCGAGATCACAGGCGTACCGGATGTCCTGCCACAGGACCGTGGTCATGGGGTCTCCTCGGGGAAGGTGGTGGCGAGGGAGTTTGCCTCTATACCCGTGTTGTTGGCCCGGCGTTCCTTAGCATCACTTTGCCGGAGAGCGGCTCGTTGCTGACAGGTGCCGGATCCATCCACCCTCGACGCCAGTGGGGCCCTTCCGTTTCACTCAAGCATGATCCAAGTGGCCAGCGTGGCGAGCACTACCCTTTATCGAGAGCATCCCGGGGCTGGCTCTTCTCGAGTCGCCGGAGTATCGTCGGTCCCGCGGCGTGCCGCCGTGGCCGGTCCCGCGGCGTGCCGCCGTGGCTGCGAGGTCTCAGGGTACTGAGGTCAGCGCTCGAAAGGCAAAGGAGCGGGGGCGAGTCCGTGCCAAGCTACCGGCCGGTCAGGCAGGGCTTCACATAGTGCATCACGATCATCCCCAGCTTGGGGCGTGCCTTGGCATCCGGTAGCCCGGGGCGCGCCATGGCCCCCCGGGCGTTGATCTACGGTCTGGCGGTCGGAGCTGCCCTGTTCCATCTCTACGCTGCTGGCGTCTCCCCTTTCACGGCGCTCGTGCAACGTCCGGTGCACCTGGCGTTGATGTCCATCCTCGGTTTCGTGGGGATCGGCGTGGGAACGTGGCGGCGCCGCGCTGCCGTGGAAGGGAGCGATGGGGCGGCGGTGCCTCCCCGTAAGGTCGTGAAATACGTCGTCACGGCCGTCCTCGTCGGCGCCGTACTGTTCAGTTGCGGGTACCTGGTTTTCCAGCACGAGACTCTCGTGCGCCGCGCCGGAGCGGCCACTGGTGTTGACCTCGTAGCCGGCGCGGTTGCCATACTCGTGGTGCTGGAGCTTGCCCGTCGGGCCACCGGATGGGGGTTGGTGAGCGTTGCCCTCCTGGCGATCGGGTACGCGGTGGCCGGTCCCTATCTGCCGGGGCTCCTGGCGCACCGCGGCTACGGTTTCACACGCCTGGTCGAGCACCTCTACTTATCCACGGAGGGAATCTGGGGAGTTCCCCTGGGTGTCTCCGCCGATTTCGTCTATCTCTTCGTGCTCTTTGGGGCCGTCTTGGAAGCGGCCGGTGGAAGCGAGCTTCTGGTGGCTCTCGCGGCTCGAGTTGCCGGACGTACCAGGGGAGGTCCGGCGAAAACGGCCGCCGTGGCGAGTGGCCTCATGGGGTCGCTGTCTGGGAGCGCCGTTGCGAATGTCGTAACCACCGGTGCTCTCACCATTCCTCTAATGAAACGGACCGGCTTCAGCCCTCACTTTGCCGGAGCGATTGAGGCTGCTGCGAGCACCGGGGGACAGCTCATGCCCCCCATCATGGGGGCGGGCGCCTTCATCCTCGCTACCTGGACCAACATCCCCTACATCCAAGTGGCCGGAGCGGCGCTGATACCGGCCCTCCTCTACTATGTAGCTCTTTTCGCCGCCATCCACTTCCAGGCGGGCAAAAGGGGCCTTGTAACGGAAGATGATCAGCAGGTCCGTCCCGTTCTGCCGCGAATCCATCTCTTGGTGCCACTCGCGGTGATCGTAGCGCTGCTGGCGGCGGGGCGCTCACCGATGCGGGCCGCCTTTTGGGGAGTCGTCGCCGCCACAGTCGCCACCGTGGTCGGTGGTGCAACTCGGTTTGGCTGGGGCAGGGCTGCGGACGCGCTCGTGGCCGCGGCTCGCGGGACGGTCCAGGTGGCAGCCGCGTGCGCCGCCGCTGGGATTGTGGTGGGCGTCGCCTCCCTCACAGGCATCGGCTTGAGAATGTCCGAGTTCATCATGGTGTTCTCGGGCGGGCATCTACCTATTGCGCTCGTCCTGACCGCGATGGGATCCATCATCATCGGCATGGGCCTTCCCACGACGGCGGCGTATGTAGTGCTGGCCGCGCTTGGGGCGCCGGCGCTGACCGAGCTCGGTGTGCCACTCCTTGCCGCGCACCTGTTCATTTTCTTCTTCGGTTGTATTTCCAACGTCACGCCTCCGGTTTCACTGGCCGCGTACGCTGCCGCCGGCCTGGCCGGAGCGCGGCCCATGGTCACCGCCCTGACGGCGATGACATTGGCATCTGCTGGATTCGTCGTGCCCTTCGTGTTCGTTTATGTGCCTGAGCTGCTGCTGCTCGATGCCACCGTTGTGGAGGTCGTGATTGCGGCCCTCACGGGTGCGGTGGGTGTCACGGCCATGGCTGGTGTGGCAATTGGCTTCACGCTTCGGCGTCTAGCGGTGTGGGAGCGGGTGCTGTTGGCTGTTGCCGCACTGGGATTGTTTCACCCGGGAATTGCCACGGACGTAGTGGGAATCGCCCTGGTTGCGCTGACGTTCTGGCAGCGCCAACCTCGCCACAGCGGGTCTCGAGCGAATCCCTAGCCCCCGCCGTGAGGCGTGAAGAAGCAACACGCAGCCGGTCTCAACGAAAGAGGTCATCTCGATGATGTCGCCCTGCAGTTGGCGAGGTACCCGGCGCATTCTAGGTTCGAACACGGCCATCGGCGTGGGTGGATGGCTGCTGATCGCGGTTGCATTGTTGTCGGGTTGTCGCCCGGAAGGAAGCGCCGCCTCCCGGCGATTTTTGAGTATCGGCACGGCGGGCACGGGAGGGATCTACTATCCCGTTGGTGGGGCGCTCGCAAGCAGGCTTTCTATCGCGCACGACGGTCACCAGTACACCGCGGAAGTCACCGGGGGCTCCGTCGAAAACGTGAACCGTGTGGCGAACTCCGAAATGGATTTGGGGTTCACCATCGCAACCACGGTCTTCCAGGCCTACAACGGCGGTATCGATTACCCCGACCCTATCACAGAGCTGCGCTTGGTTGCGCCGCTCTATCCCAACGTGGCCCACATTCTCGTCGCCGGTCGCTCGCCCATTGCATCACCTGCCGATCTTCGGGGCAAACGAGTGTCCGTTGGCTCACCGGGCAGCGGTACGGAACAGTCCACCCGCCAACTCTTGGAGATTTACGGCATCACCTATGAGGACATCGAAGCTCGGTACCTCTCCTTCCGAGAATCCTCTGACGCTCTGCGAGATGGAGCGATCGATGCGGCCATTTTCTCCGTTGGATATCCGGCGTCGTCCGTGCTCGAAGCCATCACGAGCGCGAATGTTCGCTTGCTGCCGGTCGACTCGACTCACCGGGAGGCCCTCGTCGATCGCTATCCGTATTACGCGGCCGGGACGATACCCGCTGGCGCCTATCCGGGGGTCGAAGCAGATATCCCGACGGTCGCGGTACTGAACTGGATCGTCGCGACGGAACACCTGGACGCAGAGGTAGTGCGCCGGCTTCTCGAGATGCTGCTTACCCAGCGCGCAGAGTTGGAGCAGGTGCACAGAATTGCAGCTCAGATTGACCTTGGGGTTCTGGACGCGACGCCTCCCATTCCCCTCCACGACGAGACTGCGCGTTGGTGGACAGAGATGAGGACAAGGGAACGATAGTCTTCGCA
>JBDHDY010000445.1:0-4075 GCA_039591275.1 Gemmatimonadota bacterium
AGCGGGGCCGCCGCGGCACTATACCGACGTCCGCTAAGTTAACGGCATACCGAGTTGGCTGAAACTTTTGACTCTGCAGTGCGTAGTGCCTATCAGCTCTCGGGGTGTGCATGCATGATGCCCTGGGGCTTTGGCTTTGGTGTTCAAACCATACAATGTAGGGATGGGTACAATCAAGAAGAAGGCATTCCTCGGTGACTTCGAGCTCATAGTGCTGTTGGCGACCCTGCGACTCGGGAAAGAGGCGTACGGGGCGGCGATCCTCAGGGAGATCGATCTCAGAACCGGTCGGACGGTGCCCGGCGGCGCGCTGTATATCACGCTCGATCGTCTCGAAGCCAAGGGATATGTCAGATCCAGGCTTGGTGATTCGAGTGCGGATCGCGGGGGTCGGCCACGGCGCTACGTGCGGGTTACGGCCAAGGGCCTGGAGGCGGTGAGTGAATCGCGCGAGGCCCTGCTCAGCCTAATGGGTGGCCTCGAAACGCTATTCGGCAAGCGATGAGGGATCGGCGCAAACGTCGGGGTGAGCCACCGCGCCTTGCGGAAGCTCTGCTCGAGGCTTTCATCCGCGACCCCCTGGCGCATCACGGCCTGGCTGGGGATCTGCGGGAGTATTACGCTGAACGCCGGCGCTTCCGCCCCAGGTGGGCCTGTGCTCTGTGGTATTGGAAGCAGGTGGTCTACGCGAGCATTCGCTACGCGTGGGAGCGAAGGGTGGCACGGTATCGACATTGGCGGCGAGTGCAAGCATCGGGCTCAGCTAAGAAGACTCGTCGAGGAGATTCGTTGATGAGGACGATCTACCAAGATCTCCACTATGCGCTCAGGATGCTGCGCAGGTCCCCCGGGATGGCGGCCATCGCCATGCTGGCCCTCACTCTAGGGACAGGGCTTCCCACGATCATGTTCAGCATCGTCAACGGCGTGCTGCGCGATCTTCCGTTTGAAAGCGCTGAGCGCATCCTCTATCTGCACCGCACCGACCCGTTACGCGGGCGGACGGTGCTTCCCGTAAGCTACCACGATTTCGTCGACTGGCGTGCACAGCAGACGAGCTTCCAGGGAATCGCTGGATTCTCCACCGAGGACGTCACCGTGAGCGGAAGCGAGGCACGGCCACTGAGACGAAACGCCGCGTTTCTCACCGGCGGTGCATTTGGACTGCTTAGAGTGCAGCCCGTTCTGGGGCGGGAGTTCGCGCTGGAGGATGAGACGGCCGCGGTGACCCCGTCCGTCATCATCAGTCACGCCGTATGGGTCAATCGATTTGCTGGTGACAGCAGCGTGTTGGATCGGACCTTGGCCGTGGATGGGGAGCTCCGTACCGTAATCGGCGTCATGCCCGAAGGCTTCCACTTCCCACTCCACGAAGATCTCTGGCTCCCGCTTCGATTGACAACGGATGGACCACGGGGAGAGGGCCCCTCACTCGAGGTGTTCGGTCGACTGAACGATGGGATTTCACTAAGACAGGCCCGAGTAGAGTTGAACACGATCGCCGACCGCTTGGCGCGCGAATATCAGAATGTCAGCCAGGGAATGGGAGCCAGCGCCATGCCGTACACCGAGCATGCGATGGGGCCGCAAGTTACCAGAGGGCTCTATACCATGCTCGCAGCGGTGACGTTTGTTATGCTGATCGCGTGTGCCAATGTTGCCAACCTGTTGCTCGCCCGTGCAGTCATGCGGAGCAAAGAGGTGGCGATGCGGACGGCTTTGGGGGCAGCCCGTGCTCGCGTCGTCTTTCAGTTTCTGGTCGAAGCGTTCGTGTTGGCGGCGTTAGGGGGCCTCCTGGGTCTCGCTGTTGCCTACCTCGGGGTTGAGATGTTCAACAGAGAGATGGTGTCGGTCATCGGTCTGTTTTGGATCGACGTCAAGATCGATGCGGCCGTCATTCTGTTTGTCGTCGGGGCAGTGTTGGCGGGGAGCCTGCTGGCCGGCACCCTGCCTGCAGTGCAGGCCTCCGGTACCAACGTGAATGACGTCCTCAAAGACGAGTCCCGGGGTGCGTCCAGCATGAGGTTGGGGCGTTTCAGCAAGGCATTGGTGGTCGGGGAGATCGCGATGTCGTGTGCACTTCTCGTCGTATCGGGTCTCATGATCAAGGGTGTGCTCACGCTGAGGTCCATCGATCTAGGAATGCCGGTGGAGGAGATCGTGACCGGCGAAGTCGAGCTTCCAAGACAAACCTATGGGACCTCCGAACGCCTGCGTTTCTTCGAGGAGTTGGAAACCCGGCTGGAAGCCATTCCGGGCGCAACCCGTGTTGCGCTGATGTCCGACCTTCCGGCAACCGGTGGTTTCTCCTGGCCGGTTCGTATCGAGGGCTACGATGGCAGTGAGGGAGAGAGCCTGCCGACGGTCGCCGGAATGACGGTGACCCCGAGTTTCCTGGACGTGCTGGATGCCCGGGTGATCGAAGGGCGAAGCTTTACCGCACAGGACCGAGCCGGAAGCGAGCAAGTCGTGATCGTGAACGAAAGTTTTGTGCGGCGGTTCTTTCACCAGCAAAGCCCGCTTGGGCGCACGATCGAGTTGGGGCAGGGCTCGTGGCTGCAACCGCCGCGAGCCATTGTAGGCGTCGTACCGGATTTGTACATGGGCAGCTTGGATGAGGAGAATGCCAACGGGCCGGGTGTGTACTTTCCCCTAGCTCAGAACACACACGTGTCGATGCAAGTTATGGTGAGATCGGCCCGTGACCCGCTCTCCCTGGTGTCGCAGATCCGTGATGTACTCGAGTCGCTGAACCCCTCATTGGCGCTGATGGACGTCGACCGGGTCGATCGGCTCATTGCGCAAGAGACAGTCATCTTCGAGGTCTTCGGCAAGCTCTTTCTCTTCTTCGGGTTGACCGCGCTGTTCCTGGCGTCAGTCGGCCTGTATGGTGTGATGGCGTTTTCTGTGAGCCAACGAACGCGAGAGTGGGGTGTGCGGATGGCATTGGGTGCCAGGGGCGGGGATGTGGTTCGGTTGGTGCTGGGTCAGGGTGTCAGGCAACTTGCAGTGGGACTAGGCCTCGGGCTTGTGATCGCGGGCGTCCTTTCGGTACCCATGTCGGACATCTTCTTTCAGGTCGAGCCTTGGGATGGTACGATATTCGCCCTCATTGCGTCGCTGTTGACCGCAACGGGGATCGTGGCCAGCCTCGTCCCGGCGTTCCGGGCCACTCGTGTGGATCCCATGGAGGCGTTGCGCTACGAGTGACCGGGCTGGTGATGGTGCGCGGCGAGGGACCGCACCTCGACCATCGTAGTCGCTGGAGGATGCTCGCCAAAGAACTCGCGGTGGGCCCTGCCATACTCAGCCCAGCGGGAGATATCGGTGACGAACATGCGGGTTCGCACGACGTCCTTACAATCCGCCTGAAGATTGTGCAAAGCCTGTTCGATGATCTCTAAACACCGCTTTGCTTGAGCGTAGGCATCGCCGGGCGCGTGCACCCCTCCCTCGGTAGCCACTGGAGCGGTGCCCGTGACATAGATGTGATCGCCCGCGCGAATGGCCCGGCAATACCCGACCTGCGATTCCCAAGACACCCCCGAAAACGTTCGTTCGACGTCCATGACCTGTGTCCTTCGCTTCCATGGAAGCTTCTGTGGGTTCGCCCCGGGCCTGATTCAAAAGTGGACAGTTCTTCCCTTAACTCGTCCGATACCGAGGATCGCCGGAGCAGCATCTTGCGGGTCGCGCCCCGCGGAGTGATGGTGAGGTACGAAGTCGTGTGGAGCGATTTGTCGATATGCACTCTGTCCGTTCAACCGCCGGGCACGCAAGCAGCATAACACTGGCAGCGGCGCTCTCGTGCGCCACCGTTTGGTGCGTGTTGTTCGCTGTCCCCTCTGCCCCTCCAGCTGTTTCTCCTAGACCCTACACCCCACACCCTACACCCTACACCCTCATACCTCCTGCCCCCTATGCCTCCGCTTTGCCCCCTATCCCCCAGCGGGATACGGTAGTAACCCTCGCGTTCGGCGGCGACGTGATGCTGGGCCGACTCGTGAACGAGACTATTCGCGAGCGCGGGCCGCGTCACATCTGGGGGAATGTGCTGCCGCTGTTGCGGGCGGCT
>JBDHDY010000446.1:0-3231 GCA_039591275.1 Gemmatimonadota bacterium
GGTAGGGGAGGTGTCAGCGCTTTTTCGAGCAGTGGTGTGGTGACGTAATAGGGAATGTTGCCGACTACCTTGAAGCGGCCTTCGCACGGCGCCGTGCCCAGCACTTCATGCCAGTCACAGCGAAGCGCGTCCGCTAAGACGACCTCACACCCTTCGATCCCTTCCCCGGTTAGTTGGGCCGCCAGGGACCGATCTCGCTCAACAGCTACCACGCGACCCACTCGGGGCACCAAACGCTTGGTCAGCGAACCTCTTCCGGGACCGATCTCCAACACTGTGTCGTTGGAGCATGGCTCGAGGCCGTCTACGATCCGGTCGAGGATACTCGGATCCCCTAGGAAGTGTTGACCGAGTCTTTGGCCCACTTATGCCTTTAGCACAAGGATCGTCCGGTCATCTGCGGCCGTCGGCGCAAACTCCGAGACATCGCTCATGATCCGATCGACGATTTCCTCAGCCGAACGGTCTCTGAGCGCAGACACGATCTCCAGCACCCGCTTCTCGCCAAAGACCTGCGACGCGTTCCCGGTCTCCTGGTCTCCCTGGGCAGCATTCGCACGAGCTTCAGTGATGCCGTCGGAGAACAGCACGAGCACATCGGCGCCCGCCTTCCACCGAACACGAGCCTCCTCGATGTGGCCCGCGTCGCTGAGGCCCAGGGGCGGCACGGTGGCCCCCAGGCGTTCAGCCGTGCCGTCTTCGGAGATTCGGAACGCATGCGGGTGCCCCGCGTTGGCATACCGCAAACAACCGTTGCTCTCGTCGGCGATGCCATAGAACAGCGAGAGGTACATCTCGGTACCCGATAGCTCAGGGCTGACCGAAGCAAGCAAACGTTGCAGGGCTTCGGCCGGTGACTCGGTCGTGGCTGCATGGATGGCTGCGGCCGAAAGTACGAGAGCCATGATCAGCGCCGCCTGGAAACCATGCGTCGAGACATCACCGAGCATCACACCAACTTGGGACCGCGGAAGACTCAGCACACGGAAGAAATCCCCTCCGACACTCTTAGCGGGGTCACAGCGGGCGGCGATGTCGATGTCGGTGTCCGGCAGCTTTGGGGGGGGCAACAACCGTTGCTGCAGATCGCGGGCGAGTTCTAGTTCACGACGAACCTGTTGCCGCTCACGATCACGTTCGGCCAGCCGTGCATTCTCGATTGCGGCTCCCACCTGGTGGGCAATAGCCGTGAGCAGCTTGCGGTGCCCGGAGGAGAACGTGTCGGCCCCCAGTCGGTCGGTGAGGTTCATGACCCCCACGGGGCGTGGAGCACCATCCGGTTCCGGATAGAGAATGGGCACTGAAAGAAACGCTTGCCCTCGATAGGACCGGCCGGGCCAAGCCACCTCCTCCCCTTCCGCATACTCGGGGGAGTCGTTCGCGATGGCACGGCACTCGCGAAACGCCTGGGCCGCCACCGAACGTTGGTCGTCGACCGGCACGGCGTCGAAACTGCGTACGTCGATTCCCCATCCCGCCACTGGGCGGAGCACCGACTGCTCGGGATCGTGCACGAGAATCGAAGCGCGCTGTGCTCCAACCACGCTGCTCACTTCCCGAACGATGATTGCCGAGGCGTCTTCCAGACTGATGGTTCGGCCGAGGGTCTCGCTGATGCTGTACATCAGGTGGATTTCCTCGTACCGGTTAGAGAGTTCTTCGGCGATCTCGAGAATGTCACGCTCGTTCTCGAGCATTTGGGTGAGGAGCTGCACGATGATGGCCGTCCGATCCGACTCCGGATCAGGACTCCGAGCGCATTGACAGTAGTATCCGGGGACACCGGGAACCGGCACGACGACCGAGTGCGGATCCGCCACGTGCAGGCTTCCATCCGGGCGCAGCGAGGGAGCGGGACCGTCCATGGTCGGCCCTGCCACGGGCTGCACGGACCCCTCGGTCGCACGCCACAGCCTTATCGACTCGCCTGACAGGGTGCGGAGTGCTTCGAGGAATGCGTCGAGCCTATCTAGGCGCGGCGCAGCGTCATGCAGATGGAATTCCCCCGATCGTTGAAGGAGACTTCGTCGACCAGTTGCTTTATGAGAAAGAGACCTCGTCCCTTCGGCAGGTCGACGCGGTCAGGAAGTGTAGGATCCGGCACGCTATTGGGATCGAAGCCCTCCCCTTCGTCATCCACCCATACCTCCACCGCTTGCTGATTAACCGCAACACGCACATCGACCCGCTTCGTAGGATCCGAACCGTTGCCGTAGATGATCGCATTGGAGAGGGCTTCGGAGAGGGCAACCCGGAGGTTGAAGCGGACGGCTTCCGCAGACAGGCCACAGGCGAGACAGTGGCGGGCGACGAGGTCGACAGCCTCCTCCACCACATCAAGCTGGCTTGGAACCCTGACCGCAATCCGGACGCTACCTTGCGACGGCAACGCGGCGGTCAAATCCTGCCGCCTCACGCAGAGTCTCAGAGGAACTGTCATCGCCTAGAAGGCGTTGAGGGCCTCGTCCGGCGAGTCTGAAATGTTGAATAGCGTGTCCAGTTTCGTCAGCTCGAACAGCATGCGGAGATCCTCGTTGAGACCCGCAAGCCGGAGCTCCCCTCCCGCCTCCCGGATCTTCTTCGAGACCGAAACGAGCACACCGAGACCCGATGAATCGATGTAGCCCGTTTGGGTAAAGTCGATCAAGAACTTGGTCTTCCCCCCGTCGAGCGCCTCGAGGACCTTCTCTTTGAGCTGGTTCCGATTGGACACAACCAGCTGGCCGTCGACGGAAATAGCCACTACGCCTTTGGGATCGTTGGGATCACTTCGGACCGAGAACGTCATTGCACCTCCTCAGACGGATTGGGTCGGCCCGGCGCTTGAAGCAAGGCCACGGCCGCAACATCCACGACGTCCTCTGCCGTGCAGCCCCTGGAGAGGTCCGCCATCGGACGGGCGAGGCCTTGAATGATCGGCCCGATAGCGCCGGCACCCGCCAAACGCTGTACCAGTTTGTACGCGATGTTCCCGCTGTCAAGGTCAGGGAACACAAGAATGTTCGCACGGCCGGCTGCGGGGGAGCCAGGAGCCTTCCGCTCAGCAATCTCGGGCACCAGGGCGGCGTCGCCCTGTAGTTCCCCGTCGCATGGCACCCCCGGGGCTAGCTCGCGAAACTTACTCAGAGCCGCCAGCACTTTGTCTACGCGAGGCCCTGCGGCACTGCCCTTGGTGCTGTACGAGAGGAAGGCGATCACCGGGTCGTCGCCAACGATGCGGCTCCGGTCAGC
>JBDHDY010000447.1:0-3220 GCA_039591275.1 Gemmatimonadota bacterium
CGGCGCGACGAAAACCACCGATTGATGGAGGTGACACCGGGCCTCCGAACTGTCCCAGCGATTGGTCGCACTCCTCATCGTGATACCTACAACGGAATGCCTTTCACATCATGCTCTTCGTAAACCTAACGCCAGCCGTAAGCTGCGGCGGGCGCGCCGACACGCTTTCGGTCTTGGGCGAGCGCGCCCGCGCCCGCCGCCAGCTTCAGGGCGATGTTAGGTTTCCCGGTCAATAGGTCCGGCAGCCCAAGCGACGAACGAAGCCCGCCGGCCCCCGAGAGCTGACTGGCACCCAATGATGTCTTCGAGCCCGGGAATTCTATCAGCACTCGGCCCGATTCTCCCTGGTTGAAGCGATGAAGGCGTGGTCGAAGCCGCCTGCCCTTGATGCCTTCCGGCCGGCCAGTGCCACGAGCTCGCTCCAGGAGAGTGCGCCGAGTGGAGCCATCGCCACGACGTGAATGAGGCAACGATACCTTGCCAACGAAGCCCGGAGGTGGCTTGTCCAAGACGCCTTCCTGACGGAAGTGCACCAGGGCCCCGGAACTCTCCGGATGGTTGGCTGGCCTCCCCATCGTGATGCCTACAACGGAATGCCTTTAACCTCAGTTTTCAGTAAACCTAACGCCGCCGGTAAGCTGCGGCGGGGACTGGCGCGGCCCTGGCTTTCCACGTAGCAAGTGCCAGGAACGCCACACCCCGTGCCAGGGCCGTGACAGGACGCGGCGGCAGCTTAACCGGCTTGTTATGCGGCGATGGCGCCGTCACTACTTATGCCCAGGCACGGCAACTACGCCGAGTTGCTGCCACATTCCCAACATGTCGAGTTCTTCCCATGCCTCAACGATCTTACCTTCGGCAATGCGATAAATGGTGATGCCCCCGATGGCGATCCGCTTGCCCGTTGGTGCCACGCCCGGGAGTTGACCTGTATGTGTGGCGGTGGCGGTCCACCGTCCCACGACGGTATCACCGCTGGCGATCAGCTCCTCGAACGTAACGTGCGAGTCGGGAAAGGCGCCTCGGTACATGGCGATAGCCTGCTTCCAGCTTTCACGGTCCCCTAGACCGTTCGGCATGTGCGGGCCGTGATACCTCGCACTGGCGACCATCACCTCGTTGATAGCTTCCAGGTCCCCCCGGTTCCATATGTCGTCTGCAATTCGCGAAACCAGTGCCCTGTTATCTTCTACCGCCATCCCTTCCCCTCCGATCGTGATCACAGTCCACGAAGAATGGAAACTCACGCCGTATAACGTCTTGGCGATCACCTGCGGGCCGCGAAACGGACCGTCAGGTGCATCGCCTTGTTAGCCTGCCCTCCAGGCGCCCGGTACACCACTATCGGGAACTTAACAAGTCGCTCGGGCGAAGCACGGCGCCGCGAAGGTACACACTCTCGATCGCCCGCGTGTTACGAATGTCAGCCTCAGGGTCTGATTTTAGAACGACCAGGTCTGCGGCCGTTCCCTGCCGGATGACACCGACCTCGCCTTCAAGTCCAAGGGCGATGGCTCCGTTCCTCGTTGCAGCAATCAACACGTCCTGAGAGGTAAGTCCTGCGGCTGCAAGAAGCTCCATCTCGCGGTGATACGAGACTCCCGGCGTCATCCAGGGATTCATGAGGTCTGTTCCCACTGTCAGAACAGCCCCTTCCCTGTTGAGCAGCGACACGAGGTCCTCGAAAAGCGGGTAGAGCGCCTTCGCTTCCGATGCCCACTCAGCGGTGCAAGGCGCTCGGTAGGGGTGTGGGACGGCATCGAACCAGTGGCCGTCGCGCCAACTCGCCGGGGCGTATTCCGGCTCCATCTCCGCCAGAACTTCCGCGTTCTCGCCCCAGAACACCGCCCGAAGCAGGACCAGATTCGGCTCCACCGTTGCGTGCCCCTCGGCCAGCAGCCCGGCCCACCTGACCGCATCGGGTCCATCAGGTCGCAGCGTCGCTCGAAGAATCCGGAGCCCCTCCTCGTCGCCGGGGTTTTCGCAATGGTCGCAGGCTCGGCGAATCGCGGGGCGATCAGCGTCAGGCGCCAACTCCCAGGGGGTCCCGTAGATGCCGAAGTGAGCAAGCCCGTCGATACCAAAGGCCACAGCCTCGCTCCACATCGTGCCACCTAAATGCCCGATGACTCTGAGCCCCAACGCGTGCGCCTCATTGATGGCTGCTTCCACGAGGTCTGGACCGAGGCCCCGATACAGTTTGATGAAGTCGACTCCCGCATCAGCCTGACGCCTAACCTCGGTCCGGATTTCTTCGACGGACGTCACCTCCGCCGCCCATCCCGAGAAGATTCCGCCGGGCGCGTCAATCAACCGTCCTGCGGTCCTGAGTCGAGGGCCGAGGGTTTCCCCGCGATCGATGCGAGCACGCAATTCGGTGCCACTGGATGGATCCGCAGCTGGGGATCGCACACTGGTGATGCCAAACGCGACCAGGAGCTTGAGGACATCTTCCTGGTCCTCCGGGTCTGGCATGTGTGCGTGCGTGTCGATGAACCCGGGCACGATCCACCGACCTGCAAGTCCGATGACCTGTGCGTCGGGCGGATAGGAGAATTGTCCAACCACACCAACTCGGACGATCTGTTCACCTTGAATGACGACAACGGAGTTTGGGCGCGGAGCAGATCCTGTGCCGTCGATCAACACGGCCCCTTCGAGTGCGATCAGGCCGTCACCCACGAGTTGCTCGCGAGAACGCGTGCAGCCCATGAGCGTCAACAAAATCACAAAAGCACTTGCGACGAGTCCGAACTTAGTGCGCATCATTCTCCTGTCAGGCTAACAAGGAATGGACTGCAGAATAATGAGCAAATGCTGCAAGTTCTGCCACGTCCGCGGGTCGATCTAATCCAATGACTCCGCGATAGGCTCCCACTACACCACGCTCTTAGGGTAAACCCTAGCAGATAGACTGCGAGGTGATGGACTGCGAAATGCGCCGTCTAGTCCTCCGTGCAGCATTTCGCATCCACCAACCCGTGTTCATGTGAGATGAAGCTTGAGCATGCCGCCCCCCTGTCTTACGATGCACGGGGCTAAGGATCCCAGGAAGAAGATTATCGTTCATGCAAGGGGGGTGAGGATGCGCCCCCAGCCGAGGAAACTCTCCTGAGAGGGTGTCGGGAGAGTTTCTTGTTGTGAGCCTCCAGATTTGTGCATGAGCGGCTTCCAGGAACACGCGGGCATCCACCAGCCACAACAGCTCCGATGCCGATCT
>JBDHDY010000448.1:0-3965 GCA_039591275.1 Gemmatimonadota bacterium
TCTACCAAGCGAATGAGATTGCGGATGAGTGCTCCCGGGAAGGTGAGTGGGTGCCCGGTGTCCATGACGACCCTGATCCCGAGGTGGCGCTTACCAGGCGTCTGGCCGGCGTTGAGTGCCTCGAAAACTGCGAAATAACCCCAGGTGAGCAGGAACCCCAGGGCTATGGCAAGCGCAGTGATCCAACCACTCAACACGGCTCCCGCCACTCGCGTGATCCCCAAGAAGATGGCAATCAGCAGGTACAGAGTGGCGATGATCGCAAGGTCCACCACAGTTGCGGCGGCGCGAGAGCCTAACCCGGCCAGCTCGAACTCGAGCACGACGTGCTCCGGCGTCTCGATTGCCAGGTGACGGGAGAATTCGGGGAGCGTGGGGGCTCGCGTGTCGGCCATATGAATGGCATTTTATCGCCGAGGAGGCGACATGGCCACTTATCAGCTCCGACAGATGTCCGTCGGAGAGATCATCGACGGGGCGCTTGCCCTCTTCAGGCACCACTTCAGGATCTTTCTCGGCATCGCGCTCATCTGCCAGGGCGTGCCTATGGCGCTTTATGCGTATGTCCAGTTCGCCGGCGGCATTCTCTTTCATCCGGTGATGGGTCTCGTGGCGGTATTGTTCGTATCCGTGGGAGGGCTCATTGTGGCGGGGGCATCCCTCCGTGCCATTTCGCAGGCCTACCTTGGTTCCGGCCCCTCAGTGGGAGATGCGGTGCGCTATGCCTTGGGGAAGATAGGAGCGCTGTTTATTGCCGGCCTGGCCAGAATCTTGATCATTACCTTGACATCGCTGCTACTCATTGTGCCAGCCGTCGTGGCATTGGTTATGGGGGGGGTGGCGCTGATCTTCGTCGCCTTGATGTCTCCACTGCTGGTGATCCCCACGTTTGTCGTTGCGTGCGGCTATGGCGTCACGGCGCAGGCCGTCGTCCTGGAGGAACTCAAGTTTCCCACCGATGCACTGGGGCGGTCCTGGTCGCTCACCAAAGGACACAAGGGCAAGGTGTTCCTTCTCGGGTTGGTGGTCTTCGCTTTGGTGTACTTTCTACCCCCTCTCGCGACCGGCATTCTGTCCATTGTGTTTCCGACCCTCGAGAATCCGCTGCTGGTGCTGAACTCAGTGGTGTCCGTGGTGTTGTACCCGCTCGTCGCTTGCTCCTTTACGTTGCTGTACTATGACCTTCGCGTACGCAAGGAGGCGTTCGATCTCGAGCATCTCAGTCAGCAACTTGGTGCAGCACCTGCAGCCTAGTGCTGTTCCAACTTGTTTCGCCGAACTGTGGGAGAGGGATGCATTGTACGCATGGTGACAGCTATCGGCGCGAGCGCTACTTGAAGAGTGGTCGTGGAGGTCGGTATCTGCGCCAGCGGCTTTCCAGTTGGCTCTCCGAAGTCTGGGGAGGCAGGTTGGAACGGCACTAGTGGATATCACGCTCCAAGGTACTCCCCAGGATTCGATACGCGCCGTCCTCGAACAAGTGTTCGCAGCGGGTGATTTTCGCTGGGAAGAGCCGCCCGAAGTCACGAACTGGCTGGTGAGCCGTTTTCACGAGCTGATGCGATGGCTTCAAGATCTGGAGGCGTCCTACCCAGTGTCCTATTGGATAGTCATGGGGGTAGCTTCCGTACTCCTGGTGGTCATCCTCATTCACTTCAGCTACCTGATTGCCAAAGCACTCCGGTTCCGGCCCGAAACCCACGTGCAGGCGCAAACGCTGCTCGCGGACGTGTGGGATGAGCAAGCTCATCTGCGCGAAGCACGCCGTTTGAGCGAGGCAGGCAAGTTTGCCGAGGCGTTGGGACATCGCTTCACGGCACTCATCCTCCGCCTGGACCGTCGGCATGCACTTCATTTTCATCCAGCCAAGACGCCCGCGGAGTATGTCCGGGAAGCTAGGGTCGATGATTCTGGTCGAAGTTTGCTGAATACACTCGTGACGGATTTGTACAAGCACATTTTCGGTGGTTCCCCGTGTACGTCCACGCAGTGGTTGAGGTTCGATCAGTCGGCTGTTGAGGTGGAGCGTCATGTCGCTGCGTAATGAGCTCGCCCTCCTGGCAATTCTGGTTGGAGGGATCACCCTGGCATCCTTCCTCGGCGGGAGGTCGGGAGTCAGGGATGATCTCGCAGATCCGCGGACGTCAACCCTCCTCGCCGGTCCAGAAGGCGCGCTCGGATTCGCTCGCGCACTCGAGCACCTCGGTGTAGAGGTCGAGACCCGCAGGCGCCCCTTGTTCGACGTCGAGTTGATAGGCGATAACCTGTCGCGAGAAATCCTGGCGCTTGTGAATATGCCGATGCCCCCCACTGAACAGGAGTTGCTCGCCGTCAGCCGTTACGTCGAGCAGGGAGGACGGGTGTTGGTGGTAGGAGATTCTGCCGTTGCCGCGTGCTTTGGCTACTTGATCAGTCGGCGGTTAGGTGATCCAGGGGACTCCATTTCCGTCGATCCGCCGTTTCCGGGCTGGAGCCTTCCTGCGACAACGGCCGTGCTAGTGGAGCTCCCCGCCCACAGCTTTCCGCAGTTCACCGATGCGGCGGACGACCGTTGTGTCGAGTTGGTGGCTGTGTCGGTCGATACCTCGCTGGTCGCTGCAGACGGCAGGGCAGTCGCGCTCCACAAGCAGCTGTCGAACGGAGGCTCGGTGAAGCTTCTCGCTGATTCGAGATATCTCACCAACCGCACGCTCAAGGAGAGCGACGCTGGCTTGTTTTTGTTGCCCTGGGTAATGTCAGACGACATCCACCGCGTCGTTGTGGATGAGTATCATCAAGGGTTTGGACATCGGGCATCGCTCTTCTCAGCGGCCTGGCGGTGGCTCAACTCGACTCCCGGTGGCTGGACCATTCTTCATCTCGGCGTGGTCGCGTTGCTGGCATTGGCCGTTGCGGCGATCAGGTTTGGCCCCCCAGTAAGCCTACGGGCGGACCGAAGGAGGTCTGAGCTCGAACACCTCGAGGCCCTTGCCGTGGGCCTGCGGCGTGCCCAAGGATGGAATACCGCTAGGGTTCTGTTGACGAGTGGGTTGCGACGGCGTCTCGGGCGCACGGGACATTCGATGGGACGTAGCGATGAGGTCGCAGATTGGTTGCCCTCACTGGCGGGAGGGGCGAAAAGCGCTGACGTACAGCGGGCCGTACGAAACCTTCAAACTACAAACGACCAAGAAGGTGATGGGTCGGTGCTCATCACCGCCCAAGCCGTGGAGGAGATTTGAGAGTGCCGCTACTGAGGGTTGTTTGGTGGCGTTGCTTGCTCGGGGTCACGTTTTGATTGAGGGCGTTCCGGGAACGGCGAAGACCCTCCTCGTTCGTACGCTCGCACGGGCACTCAACGTGAAATACGTGCGCATCCAATTCACACCGGATCTCATGCCGGGAGACATCACAGGCATCTCGGTGCTGAGCGGCGATGGCGAGTTCGTCTTCCGGGAAGGGCCGATCTTTGCGGACCTCGTGCTGGCTGACGAGATAAATCGCGCGCCGGCGAAGACGCAGGCGGCGCTGCTTGAGGCTATGCAGGAGCGCACTGTCACGGTGGACGGACGCTCGCATTCCCTCCCGGGCGCTTTTTCCGTTTTCGGAACGCAGAATCCGATAGAGTTTGAGGGAACGTATCCCTTACCTGAAGCCGAGCTCGACCGATTTCTGCTCAATGTCACGATGGATTATCCAAGCGAGGAGACTGAACAGGGGATCCTCAATCGTTACCTGGAGGGATTCGAAGCCGACCTACCAGAAACCTACGGGGTCGATCCGGTGCTGGATGCGGGAGGTGTAGAGGCCCTGCGCAAGGCGGCAGACGCCGTGCGAGTCGAGCCTCCCATCGTGCAATACATCACCTCCATCGTCCGCGCGACGCGCCATGCGGCGTCGCTAACGCTCGGCGCAAGCCCGCGGGCGGGTGTCGCTCTGCTAAAGACCACACGAGCAGCGGCGTTGCTGAACGGGCGCGACTTTGT
>JBDHDY010000449.1:0-6606 GCA_039591275.1 Gemmatimonadota bacterium
CAGAGTTGTGGTTTTGCCGGCGCCGTTGGCACCGAGGAGCGCGTAGACCTGCCCAGCCTCGCAACGGAGGTTGAGATCGTCGACGGCGACGACCCGACCCTCTTTGCGGGAGCGATAGACCTTAGAGAGGTTTTCGGTGCGAATCATGATACCATGGTATGACTGTAGCCGATGGTCGATCCCCGTGCCACATCCCGTCGATAGGTGTTAGCGAAATGAACAGGGCCTGGTGTGGCGTGCCATGGATCGTCGAGGAGAAGCTAACAGCGACAGGTGTCGCTGGCTATATGGTGGGGCAATTGGAGTTGCAAGGGGCTGCAAGGCGCTGATTCCGAGCTGTGATGGCCGACACGGTGAAACGTTTGGGGATGACGTAAATTGGCACGGTATCTGATGTTCCGAAGAAGGGCGCGTGCGGTAATGGTGCCGGAGGGTCACGCGTAGGAGGTTACGATGGGTGCAACGACGATCAAGGTGAGGGGTGGTGGGGCCGTTCTGTTGCTCATGCTGGCTCTTGGAGTTGGCGCCTTTCGATACATGAATGTTCGTTCCAGCCTCGATACGGACGCCGCCGCGAGTATTAAGGTATGGCTTCGGGCCGAGTACACCGGTAGGTTCTTGCAGCACGTCGGCTCGGGAGACGTAGATGAGGAGCAGGCGCAGCAGCTCCTTGCGATGGACGAGATCCGGCTTCTTTCCATCGATGGCATGGGCCCCGCGTCGGACATGGTCGTGCGGGTTGAGGTGGCGGTCGGAAACGACGCGCCACCGGATGGAAAGGCCGTGCGATACTACCGGATGCATCATTCAGAGCTCACTGGTTGGGTGTTGGACCGCGAGGCAACTGCGCTCTCGTATTACTTGAATTTGTTCTAGCCACCGCCCCTCCCAGCCTCCCCGGAGCGGTGAGCTGGGAGCTGGGAGCTGTGGCGCCAGACTGCAGCGACGCACCACGGCAGGCAGCCTTCAAACATCCCACCCTGTTGCGAATCTAGGTTCCTTCGATCAGAATTGAGCTGCATGATTTGAATGGATCGCAACGCACGCTAGTGACCCATTTACATTCGGGTTCAGACGTCGCTCCGATCGGTCAATTGTTGTAACATAAGTGCGCAACACGGCACAACCTTAACGTCGCTAGGGAAGGGTAGGATAGCTCCAATGATCCGAAGATTCGTCGTTTTGTTCGCGTTTGCCGTCGCTCCCGGCCTGAACGCGCAATCCTTGCCGATACTCAGCCCTGAACAGCTTCAACTCATCACCCAGGAAATCTCAGGGGATGCAGCTTACGAGCACATCCGCTTCATGACGCAGTTCCACAGAGGCGGAGGCGGCGCGAATGGTCTTTGGGAAGCCGCCCTCTACCATGAACGGAAGGCCAGGGAGTATGGACTCGAAGATGTACAGCTCATCAAACAGGCCTACGGGCGCCGGCCCTGGAACGCGCGGTTCGCGGACTTGTGGATCGTAGAGCCGGTAAAGGAGAGGGTGGCTAGCACACTGCAAACGCAGCTGCATCTGGCGGATTTCAGCAGAGCCGCAGACGTACGTGGGTGCCGGCGCGGATGCCAGTGACTATGCGGGCAAGGAAGTGTTCGGAAGAATAGTGTTGACCCACGGATCCGTGTCCACTGTCTTGCGTGAGGCAGTGTGGAGTCGTGGGGCTGAGGGCATCGTGTGGTTTCCCGATCCGGCCCTTGACCAAAGCATCTCTCATCCCGACCAGGTTCGCTGGTCACGGGTTCCGGTTGATGGTCCCGAGGGTCAGGAGAGTTACTTCGCCTTTGTACTTTCCGTGCGGCAGGGTCAGCACCTTCGCACGCGCCTGGCGCAGGCCGAAGAACCTTTCATGGTGCATGCTGTCGTGGACGCGGGGTTTGAGTCCGTAGCAGGGGAGGAACCATGGCAGGTGATGGTGGAGGCCTACATCCGAGGAACCGAGCCGGGTCTTGGCCAGGATGTCGTGGTCACCGGGCACCTCCAGGAAGAGAAATTCTCGGCGAACGACGACGCAAGCGGTACCTCCAGCATTCTCGAAGGTGCGCGTGCGCTCAAGAAGTTGATCGATGAAGGGAATCTGCCACGACCACGACGAAATCTACGGTTTTGGTGGGTGACTGAGATCTCGAGTCAGCGCCAGTACTTTGCCGATAACCAGCAGGCTCATGAGCAGATGTGGGTCAATGTCAACAATGACATGGTGGGAGTGAACCAGGCTCAGGATGTCATGCGTGTGCAGAACATCACCAGGTTGCCGGCGTCGCGGTTTCACTTCTACAACGATGTGGTGGAGTCAGTGATCGACTATATGGTTACGAGCAATACCTCGGAACTCGCTCATGGTAGGACTTCCGGTGACCCGCTTTACCTGAAACCGCACATGGCCCACCTGGGTACGCGGCACCGCTACAACGCGAGCATGATCTTCTTCCATAACAATACCGACCACATGACCTTCAACGAGGCCCCGATCGGCGTTCCCGGCGTGACTTTCACCAATTGGCCGGACCACTATATCCACTCGTCTGACGATGATCTGTGGAACATCGATCGCACCCAGCTGGGCCGTAATTCGGCGGCAACGACTCTCATGGCGTGGACGATGGCGGTAGCAGACGATGAGGTGACCCCAGCCCTCGCTGCGGAGGCGGTTGGTCGCGGCGCGCAGCGGCTGGCCCGAAATCTCACCATGGGCCTCTCGTGGCTGGCAACTTGGGCCGACAAGGATGAGGCGTACAACACGGCTGTAAAGCAAGTACGTTATGCTGCCGCAAGGGAGCGGATGGCCTTATCGTCGCTCCAGGAGATCGGTGCGAAGGGCCAGGAGATGGTACCGTCTTTGCTGGACGCGCTGGGTGAACGAGAAACCAAGGCGTTGGCCGACCTCGAGCTTCAGTATCGCTTGATTACCGGTCGGAGTAGCGCGCGAGCCGCGCAGCCTTCGGCCACGGAGCGTGCTTTGGCAGACATTCGTCCCGTTCTGACAGGTGGGCCGGGGGATTTCTTGGAGAAACGAGGAGACATCGCCAGCGTCTCGGATCTACGAAGCCTGATGGCGTTTGAGGTTCTGAACTGTGTGGATGGGGAGCGTACCGGGTTAGAGATCTATGAGTACGTAGCCGCTGAGGCGCGGGAGGCGGGAGACTTCTACTACGGGGTTGTTACGCCGGAAGCAGTGCTACAGTATCTACAGAATGTGGCGGAGACGGGGTTGATTAGCCTACGATAGGCATGAGTAAGGAGCGGGGAGCAGGGAGCTGGGAGCTGGTCGGGGCGTCAACGGTGCGGCTTCCGATGCAGGTTGGAGCAGCCTGCAGGACGCGCTGTCGGGCCTGACTGACCTCGCTTCCCGCCGCGTATTGCCCCCTGCTATGTTGCCACAGATCACGCAGATGAACGCCGATGAGTTGTCATGGTTATTGTGGTTGACTTTGTTATGGGTTAGCCGGCCGACCGGCCGACCGCCCGGTGGGGTGGGGCGGCCCTCTCACCTCTTACTTCTCACCTCTCACTCATAAGCCCCGCAATCCTCCCCCTCACATCTTCGACGAGTGGCTGCAATTCGGCCGTAGTAATCCACAGCTTTGTCCCGCTCCCCCCGCTCTTCGTACAGCTCACCGAGTCGTTTGTATGTTGAGCCCAGCCAGGCGTATTCGTCACTCAGCCTGTACAACCCAGGCTGAGAGACCGCTCGCTCGTAAACCGCAAGGGCCGAGTCAGTTGCTCCTGCGGCCTCGTAAGCTTGTGCCAGCTCGAAAAGTCCGCAGCTGGCACAGTCCGTTTCGTCATACCACGCCCGGTACTCGGCGATGGCATCCTCAGTCCGTCCTTCCGCAAGCGCTAGTGCTCCATAAGCGCCGTGTCGCCAGGCAATCCCTGCGCGCACGCCGGGATTCACCTCGGTCTCAAACTCGGCCAGCAAGTCTCTGGCTCTCTCAACTTGGCCGACTTTAGCGAACAGGTAGGCCAGAGAGATGTACGGTCGGTCGAAGGGCGATATGGAATCCAGCGGATATCGTGCTAACGCTACGTCGATCCCGCTGACTGCATCTGCCGGTGAATCGCGATAGAGTAAGTGTAGCATTCCGATGTCGACGGCACGGCTGAGGTACGCTCGGGGAAGACGGCGTTGCGCGTGCGCGTCCATGGCAGCACGAGCATGCCGCTCTGCGTCGTCGAGCCTACCTTGCACTTGGTACAAACGCATCAGTGCTACGTTGCCGGCTCCTTGCCAAAAAGGATCGGTATGCGTCTGAAGGAGGTCGTGCGTATGCGTTTCCGACGTAGCAAAGTCTCGGCGTGCACTTGCTAGAAGAGCACGGCCCGTCTTGACTCGAGGATGTTCCGGTGCGAGGAGCGCGTAATCCTCAATGATTTTTTCCGCTTCGTCGTACTTGCCCTGGGCTAGCCGAAACGCTGCCGTATTGCCGTGCCCCTGCCAGGTCTTTCCCGTTTCGGCAGCTCGTGAAGCCAGCGATTCGGCTTCGGCAAATCTCCGCTGACGGCCCACGACGAGCGCGAGGTTGTTGAGGGCTGTCCAGTCGTCAGGACGAGACTCGAGGAGCGTGCGGTAGGCTGCTGCCGAGCGATTAAGATCGAACTCGACGTCCTCATAAAATACGGCGGTCGTGAGATATCGCTCTCGTTCCGGAAGCCGGTCCCGGTATTCGAACGCCTTGCTCGCAGCCTCGATACGCCGCGCGGCGTCCCCGCCGGTATTCCAGATGCCGATGGCAAGCCCGCGCCAAGCCATGGCAAATGTGCTGTCGACGGCAACGGCCTCCTCGAGGAACTCGATGCCTCGGGGCGTCCGCCCGGCGGACATCGCGCGCAGGGCTTGGGAGTACAGGCGCAGGGCCTCGAGAGATCGTGTTGTCACCTGTTGCAGTGGTTCGCTGGCTCGGATCGTGCGCAGCGACTCGCCGATTCGTTCTCTGAGCCCGGCGGAGAGCTCATCCACTGCATCGACTATCTCTCCCTCGTCGTCTGCCGTCTCCCGTAACGCAATGAGCACCTCGCCGGTCTCGCTGGATACGAGGTTCGCCGTCAACACATAGCGACTCCCGAGCGGACCGATTTCGCCAGTCACTGCGGCTTTGATGCCTTCACGCTGCGCTATCTCGCGTGCCAGAGAGGCGTCGAGTTGCGTGTCCGGGTTGCGGTTCATGCGCTGCAGGACGCTGCGGATCGCCGAGATGTCCACCAGGTTGACAACCGGGGATTGCGCCAGGTCCACCCGAAGAGCCTCGGTGATTGAAGGTCCGAGCGTGGAGTCGCTCGTGCGGTTAGCAAAGTCGGCAAGGATCAGGCGGTCCTGTTCGTCGAGCACGCCTGAGGCGACAAGAGTTCCCACAGGCCCAATGCCCAAGAGGCGCATGGTTGTGTACACCGTGGCGAGGATTGCCAAACCGGCGAAGGCCACGCCACCGCCTGTGATCGCTTTCCTCCACGTGAACCATCGCTGTACACCTTGGGCAGGGGTCATCACCTGCATGCCCGTCGTTCTTGCGATCGCCCGCTGCCGCTCGTGATGCCCCGTCAGCACCATGATCGGCAAACCGGCCGCCAATAATCCGATGGCACCGACGAAAACCCAGTCCGGCAAGCCTATGGCCTGCACGAGCAAGTACACGACGGCCAACACGCCGATGGACGCCAGTCCGAACAAGCCCGCCACTCTCACGGGATGGGCTTGCTGCGCGGCCTGGTCTGCGCTCACCGCCGCAACTGGTTGAGTCCCTGTAGGAGTGACGCCCCCGCTGGGCGTCGTCATCCCCTCGAGCTGGGGCACCAAGTCGGCTGCACTCTGCCAGCGGTCAGCCGCCTTCTTCTCGAGGCAGCGCATGACTAGAGCGTTGAGCGCCCCAGATGCGGCGCTGCGGTGTTTAGTCACCGGTTCGGGGATCTCACTTACATGTGCAGCCATCACGGCCTGTGGCGTGGGAGCGGTGAACGGTGGGCGTCCACACAACATCTCGTACGCTAGCGCCCCCACGGCGTAGATGTCTGCGCGATGATCGGTGTGGGGGTCGGCTGCGGCCTGTTCGGGGGCCATGTAGGCGGGAGTTCCCAGCGCTACCCCTAGAGAGGTGAGCGACGACGCTCCCGACGACGCAGTGACGGCTTTGGCCACACCGAAGTCAGCGACGACTGCATGACCCTCCGTGAGCAACACGTTGTCGGGTTTGATGTCCCGATGCACGACGCCGCTCTTGTGCGCGTAGGCGAGTGCTTCCATGACATCTTTGAGCATGCGCACGGCTTCGCCGATGGGAAGCTCTCCTTCGCGGGCAAGCTTCGCGCGTAGGGACTCGCCCTCGATGTATGGCATCACGTAATAGAGGATGTCGTCTTCGGAGCCTGCTGTGAGCAGTGGAACGACGAGGGGGTGCTGTAGCCTGGCAGCTAGCTGGATCTCGCGGTGGAACCTCTCCTTATTGACTTCGGCCCCCATCTCGGGAGGTAGCACCTTGATCACGACGCGCCTGGCAAGCTCGACTTCCTCGGCGAGGAAGACTCTACTCATGCCTCCGCCGCCGAGCTCTTTTTCGATGCGGTAGCTGTTGCCGACCGCAGCTTGGAGTCGTTCTACGAGTTCAGCCAAGT
>JBDHDY010000450.1:0-3178 GCA_039591275.1 Gemmatimonadota bacterium
CTTCAGGCATTCCTGCCCCAATGCTCGAATCCAAAGCAGTTCGGCTGCCGCAAGAGGGGGAGTCATGGCGAACATTGTGCCCGATCGCACGAGATCCACGCGAGCGACGGCCAACCCTGCCTGCTCGGCCAACTGCCTAATCGTCCTGGGACTGTTCGCTCGGCAGAGCGTCGGATGGCGATCCTCGCCTGCTCGGCGTTCCAGAACACGTGCCGCGAGGATCAGGATAAGCCGGCGACTGGCCAACCAATCTGCTCACCGTCGACACGGCGGGACTCTGCACTCCCGACAGGCATTCGACTTCCGGAAACTGCCAGCTGCCCACCATAATTGGGTTGGCGAGCCGGCCCAGCCGGGCCCGGCGGCACGTTTTCTGAAATCCGACGTGCCCGCTGGCAACCCCACCCCCAATTACCGTGAGCGTCCTGGTGGCGAACAAGTCCCGAAAGTTGAAGCTACTCCTTGGCTACGCAGGAATCATAGCTGTCACCCTGGTAATCCTTGATCTCGCCCTTATCCTGATCGGGTTATTCCCACCACGGCACCTCTACGGACACTCGGAACTTGGCTGGGTCCCCGCCATTCCGACAGGCACAATGCAGTCGATCACGTGCGTGGAGAACTCGTCTGGAGACACAGCGACTTACGTGCGCAACGAGGAGGGGGTACGCACGCGACTGAGCGTCGATGAGTTCGCCACGAGCGCGCACGCGTCGATCATCGCGGTAACGGGTGACTCTCAGACTGACCTGTGCGCGCCTGACTCCCAAACCCACCCTGGCGTCCTTGAGGCTACCCTTGCCAAGAACGGAGTCGAGGCTGTCGTCGTTTCATACGGAGCCGGCGCATATTCCCCGCTACAGGACTATTTGGCCTTCAAGCTACGGCTCGCCCGGTACGGACCCGATGTGATGGTGATGAATCTGTACACGGGCAACGATTTCTATGACATCCTTCGTGTCGATGACCGCCCCCATTTCGTGCGCGCGGACACCGGCTACGCAATCGCTCCGCCCGTGTGGTACCGACTCGACGAGCCCGGAACCCGACGGTCGAGCCGTGTTCTTTTCGCGCTTCGATCGGTCGCAGAGCAACTTGGAGTGCACGGAATGCTGAAGCGGGTCCAAGTACTCCACGCCGTGGTGGCGGAACAAGGTATGGGGCTTCCCAGCGTCGTGGCGTACATCAACGACTTGCGCAGATCGACGGCTCCTGAACTCGGGTACCCAGGGGCCCTCTCCGCACAGATGCTCAACCAGCAACTGTTCTTCCATCGGTTTCCGGCAGTCATTGAAGAGTCTGTCCGGCGCCTTCGTGCACTCTTGGCGCTCGCTAGGCAAGAGTACCCGGACCTCGTTCTCGTGCTGAGCCCGATCCCATCGTACCAGCTCGTACAGGAGCAGCCGGTGGACAGTGTGTTGCTTCGGACAATCGCCAGGCTTCCGATCACCTACGAGGAAGGACTCCGCCAAGAACGAGCCCTCTACGACACACTGGCGACACTGGCGGCAGAGTCCGGATGGCTGTTCGTGGACAATCTCGCCGCGCTTCGTGCCCACGAAGGACCGGAGCGCCTTTTCAACGATTTCGACTACCACCTGCTGCCGATCGCCAGCGAGATCATCGGAACGGCTCAAGCCGACGCTCTTAAGGACTACATGCAATCGCGGCCCGGCAGGCAGGAGGGTGCGGCCGTAGCAGCCTCCCCTCGTCGGGAAGCGCGCTGAGACTGCGTGTGGCGTGGCCGCAACACACATGGATGCGGTTTTCCTGCGGGCACCCACCAAGTCCTACCCGACCCATTCGATAGGCGCCACCTCGGATGGTTGACTGAGGACCGACATGGTGACCGTGCTCTTCGTCAGCTACCACTTCGCTCCCGAGAACCTGAGCGGCACCCACCGGAGTCTGCACTTTGCCCGAGCACTCAAGGACGCGGGCCACCGCGTCTTGGTCGCCGCACCACCTGTTCCCCGCCACCCCAAGGGTGGCCACCTTGCTTGGAGGGAACTCCCTGGTTTCCGACAGCCACGGACTGTAGCCTCGGCGCACGTCAGAGCAATCCGTCCGTTAGTACCGCTCCCACTGTATCGACCGCGCAATCGCCGCGACCGCGGCAGCCAGCAACGAAGGGAGCCTGGCGGCGTCGAGGTTGCGCCACTGCGTCTGCCGACCTGCCTGCCACCCTGGTTGCCGGCAGCCGCCTAGGCTACTGCGCAAGGAGTAGAGTTCCATCGCTGTGCTGTAGTGCCAGGAAACGAGCCTCATGCTGTGGGGCTCTTGCCGGGATACCTTGGGGTGAAGCGCCTCACGAGAGCAAGGAACTCCTCGGGGGGCACGATTCGCATCCAAAGCACCAGCGCCGCGTACGAGATCGAAAACACCGTGCCTCCTACGGCTAGACGAAGGAATCTCCCTGGCAGGAGCAGGGCTGTGGCAGCTATCCCACCGCTTACGAGGGATGCCGTGAGCGTCCGGGCTAACGCCGAAACGGGAACCACGCTCGACCAGCTCAGATCCAGACGCTGTGCAACCTTGAACAAGCCCATGATGCGCATCACGATCAACCCGACTAGATACCCTCCCACCGCACCGGGCAGGCCCCATGCCCGAGCCAGCAGCACAACAGCCGGAACGCTCAGTAGGAAGCCGGCAACGTTGGCCCAGAACACGAACGTCGTATCACCGGTGCTTCGGAGAACGCTGTGGTCCACGATCATCATGAGTAGCACGGTCGATACGAAGACCCGAAAGACTGGCACAGCCCCAACGTAGGGATCGCCAAACAACAGCACGATGATGTCGGCGGCAAACACCTGGGCTAGCACCCAGCACGGTATCAGTAGCACTCCGAGGCGGGCCAAGGCCGAGTGCCACACCCGCCGCATCTCGTCGAATTCTTTCTTCTCGTATGCTGCGGTCATCCGAACGAGCATCACCTCGACCACCGACTGCGTGAGCATGCCGACGATTGGCACCTGCAGGATGCCAACTGCATAGATCGCAAACTCTGCCGAGGAAACCTCCGCGGCGATATAGTACTGATGAAACTGTGCGTGACCTATCTGGAACAGCACGGCGGCGGCGAAGGGCAGTGAGTATGCGAGTTGTTGCTTGAGATCCGCAAGGGAAGGTGGAAGCCCGTTGTCTGTCCGTCGGAGACTGACATAGACGAGCA
>JBDHDY010000451.1:0-3834 GCA_039591275.1 Gemmatimonadota bacterium
GGCCTCTCAGCGACCGTGGTGCTGATCCTGTTCGCCTCCCCAGCGGTTGCCTCTGCACAAGAGGCGACCGCCATGGTCTCCGGGCAGACAGTTCGTGCTTCCAGCGGAGAGCCGATAGCGGGCGTGCACGTTGCGGTTTTGGGAACAGAGATGGAAACCACCTCCGCCGAAAAGGGGTGGTACATCATGTTCGACGTGCCCCCAGGGAGGCATCGCGTCCAGGCTTCCATGCCAGGATTCGAGACCTTAACTAAAGTCGTAACGGTTCATACCGGTGGAGCCCTCCTTCTCGAATTTGAGCTCGCGGAGGATCCGGTTCCTCTCGACGAAGTGATCATTACGGAGTCCGATCGCCGTCGACAGTTCGGTAACTCGGTCGCTTCGGTCGACAGCAAGGCGTTCGAGGTCACGGCGATGGCCGGCATCAACGCCGTGCTGCGCGATTTGGTTGCAGGCGTGCACGGGACCGCGGCCAGCGGTCAGGTCGGCACAGGTGCCTCCATTCGTGTACGCGGGCCTACCAGCGTCACGCAGCGGACCGAGCCCGGGGCCCCAGGGAACTGGCCAGGCGGTGAATATCCTCGACGTGATCAGTCCGGAGGACATTGCGCGGATTCGGGTGCTGCGAGGGGCGTCGGCGACGGCACAGTACGGCATGAATTCCGGCTCAGGGGTCATACTCATTTACACCAAAAGAGGTAATCGCCCCAACTAGAGCGCTGGGCGATTAGCCGAGAGAGTTCACACGAGTTCAACGAGTAACGAGCAGGCTCTTTCTGACGCCTGCCTTCTTTCTGGGAGGGAGCGATGAGTAGGGCATTTTCGCGGAGCTGCTGCCTGCTGCTGGCTGGGTTGGTGGCGACCGCGTGCACGACACAGTATGACGTTGTCATTCGAAACGGCCGCGTGGTCGATGGTACGGGCACGCCCTGGTACTATGCGGACGTTGCCATCTCAGGCGATCGCATTGTGGCTGTCGGAGACCTCGCAGATGTTCCGGCCGGCCGGGTCATTGATGCCACGGGCCTCTACGTGGCTCCCGGTTTCATCGACACGCACTCCCATTCGGGGCCGGCGCTCGCCACAGAGGAGTTGAGCCACGCGCAGCCACTGCTTGCGCAGGGGATTACGACAGTTTTCGTGAATCCGGATGGGGGTGGCCCAATTGACCTCGCCCAGCAGCGCACGGCCCTTCTCGCAAACGGCCTGGGTGTCAACGTGGCCCAGTACGTGGGACATGGGTCCATTCGACGGGAGGTTTTGGGAACAGAAGATCGGGGCCCTACGGCCGAGGAGCTGGACCGCATGAAGAGCCTGGTGCGGGCTGGGATGGAGGAGGGGGCGTTTGGCCTCTCGAGCGGGCTGTTTTATGTGCCAGGCAGCTATGCGCCCCTAGAAGAGGTCATCGAGATGGCCAAGGTGGCGTCCGAGTTCAACGGCACGTACCACAGCCATGTGCGAGACGAGTCAGACTACAACATTGGGTTGGTGGCGGCCGTGGATGAAGTGATTCGGGTCGCTCGCGAGGCCGAGCTACCCGGGGTCGTAACACACATCAAGGCACTTGGTCCCCGGGTGTGGGGTCTTGCCGATACGCTAGTAGCACACATCGAACAGGCCCGGGCCGAAGGCGTCGAGGTTTTCGCTGACCAATATCCTTACACCGCATCCTCGACAGGCCTAGGGTCGGCGCTCCTGCCCAGGTGGTCGCAGGTTGGCGGGCGCGACTCGCTCATTGCTCGCATCAACGATCCTGAGGTGCGTCGCCGTCTTGTGCGAGATATGGTCAACAACCTGGACCGACGAGGCGGCGCCGGACGCATTCAGTTCCAGCGTTACGAGCCCGATCCGTCGATTGAGGGGAAGACACTCCACGACGTGGCCAACGAGCGCGGGCTCAACCCCATAGACGCCGCCCTTGCACTCATTGAGGGGGGCAATGCGGGAATCGTGTCGCACAACATGCAGGATTCGGATGTCGAGCGGCTCATGGTGCAGCCCTGGGCCATCACGTGTACCGACGGTGGATTGGTTCCCATGGGCCAGGGTGTACCGCACCCTCGTAGTTACGGTACCTATCCGCGTAAGATTCGGAAGTACGTGGTCGAGGACGGCGTGCTCGGTCTTGCCGAAGCCATCCGGGGGATGACATCGATGCCTGCGGCAGTGTTCCGCGTCGCCGATCGTGGGATCGTGCGGGAGGGCTCCGTGGCAGATCTGATCGTCTTCGATCTTGCAAATCTGGGTGACAAGGCCACTTACCAAGACCCTCACCAGCTTTCTGAGGGGATGGTATACGTGCTCGTCAACGGCCAGGTGGCCGTCGACAACGAGGAGTTCTCCGAGGGACAGCACGGAAAAGTGCTGTCGAGTGGCCAGTAGGGGGCAGCCCCCCTCCTCACTCCTCTCTCCTCTCTCCTCCATCCTCACCGGGGAGGAGGGAGTGGGGAGGAGTAAGGAGAGGGGGGCGAGGGCTCTTCTGCGTGGTGTGCCTGCCACTTTCATATTGCCTGCGGCGTTGTTCCTGTGTGCTGACCCGGTGTTCAGCCAAGTCAATCCGCCCTCCGGTAATGGCGATGCGGCAGGGGTTGCCGTGCGCATCGACCCTGAGGCGGCACCGCGTCCCAGGCTGGAAGCTCTAGCGACGCAAGAACCCATAGAGATCGACGGACGGCTCGATGAGTCGGTGTGGCAGCGAGCGGATTCCACCGCCGCATTCACGCAGACACTGCCCCGCGATGGCTATCCGGCGTCCGAGCCCACAGTGGTGCGTGTCCTGTACGACGCACGAAATCTGTACATTGGCGCAACTATGTACGATTCGGAGCCACAGCGGCTCACCACTCCGAGTCTGGAACAAGACTTTGCGACGCATGACTCAGATTTGTTCGGCTTCGTACTTGATACCTATCTGGACAAGCAAAACGCCTTCATGTTCGCGGTAAACCCTGAGGGAGCCATTTTCGACGCCCAGAATTTTAACGACAGCCGGTACACGAATCGGGCGTGGGAAGGCGTGGTGCATCTCGAGACTGAGGTGGACGAGCGGGGGTGGACGGTGGAAATGGCCATTCCTTTCACGACCTTGCGGTTTTCCCCCACGGACACCGCACAGATCTGGGGGCTCAACTTCCTGCGCCGAGTTCGTAGACGCAATGAGGATTCGTATTGGGCGCCACTGGCGCGGCAGTATCGGCTTCATAAGATGTCGCGGGCGGGCATGCTTACGGGTTTGCGAAATCTGCGGCAGGGACGCAACCTGACGATCAAGCCGTACGTTAGTACATCGCGGCAGTGGGAAGATCGATTGGTCTCCCAGTCTCAGGAAAGCGACGTGGACGGAGGCGTCGACATCAAGTACGGCGTGACCCCGCGCATGACCTTCGATTTCACCGCCCTCACCGATTTCTCTCAGGTTGAGGTCGACCAGGAACAGGTGAACCTCACGCGCTTCTCCCTGTTCTTCCCCGAGAAGCGTGATTTCTTCATGGAGAACGACGGGGTGTTCTCGCTGGGCGATATCACCATCCGCAATTATCGGACGGGGTCATCGCCCAGGGATATGATCGCCAACCGATCCCAATTGCCGTAGGTGGCCGCCTCACTGGCAAGGCCGGCGACTTCGAACTCGGGATCCTGGAGATGCAGACGCAGCGGAGCGAGCTGGGTCGGGCCGAGAACTTTGCCGTCGCCCGACTCCGCAAGAACATCTTGGGAAGCTCTGACGTGGGTGTCATGTTCATCAACCGCCAGGGCACGAGCGAGGGGTTCACCGAGAGCTACAATCGGAGCTTCGGTGTCGATGCCAATTTGCAGTTGCTCAGAAACATGGTG